>JAEWMZ010000235.1 GCA_023392995.1 Bacillota bacterium | reverse complement strand
CCAACAATAATGAGCGAAAAGATAAATTAATTACTAAATCACACTAAAAAGTGATAAAAAAACTATATCCCACAGAGGAAGGGGACAGGTACTGCATAAGTGTTTGCTTTACCGTTACAGAAGGAGTCGAATGTCCGTGGAGGGACAGGACATAACATGTCTGTCCAGCCGCGGACATTCGGCTTCTTCTGTAGAGGTAAGCAAATACGCCGCAGTACCTGTCCCCTTCCTCTGTGAACACAACCAAGATCTAAGTTAATAACCAAGATCTAAGTTAATAACCAAACCCTAAGTTAACAATAAACCCTATTATAGTGCCTCATTACATCGAAGCAGCAAACCTCTCTATGCCTCATTACATCGAAGCAGCAAACCTCTCTATGCCTCATCCTTTGCCTGCCTGGCCTGCTCAAACTTATGGCTTCCAATATGACAATAGCCTTCCGGATTCTTATCCAGATACTTCTGATGATATTCCTCAGCGAGATAATAATTACGAAGCGGAAGCAACTCAATTGCAATCGGCTTATCATACTTTGCTTGAAGCTCCTCCAGAGATTTTTTGATAACTGCAACGTCACTATCATCCACATAATAAATACCCGTTCGATATTGGCTTCCGATATCATTGCCCTGCCGATTCACGGAAGTCGGATTAATAACGTCATAATACAGGTGAAGAATAAATTCCAGCCGAATCTGAGCCGGATCGTAGAAAACCCGAACAGTTTCTGCATGCCCTGTATTATTGTGGCATACCTCCTGATAAGTTGGGTTCTCTGTATTTCCGTTTGCATAACCTACATCTGTTTTAACAATACCCTGAATGCAGGAGAGATATTTTTCAGTACCCCAAAAACACCCTCCGGCAAGATAGATTTCCTTTAATTGATTATTAGATTCCATTGTTTCTTACTCCTTTATCTAATGTTTATTAATTTTTCTCAAGCTCTTTGCTAAAAAATTTAAAAATTTCATTTACCAGTAAGGGAACTAAAGCAAAACCGATTGCGATGCACCATTCTGTCAGATTTAAATTATGGACACCAAAGGCATCTGCCAGCACCGGGATAGTGATAACTACCAGCTGAAGCAGTACGCCGATTATGATGGCTCCAATTAAATACATGTTTGAGAATAGACCAATCTTAATAATTGATTTGCTAAAGTTACGCATGGATAAAGAATAAAATAGCTGAGAGGCCGCAAGTACCACAAAGGCCATGGTTCTCGCATAAGGAAGGGCAGTATCCAAAGCCTGCTCGGACAGCATACCTCCTCCGATCTGGTAACCGTGGTGGGAGAGTCCGTAGTAGAAGGCTGCTAAGGTCAATAAACCAATTAAGATACCGCCAACAACAGCTCTCAAGCCTGCCCCATGTGCAAAAAAGCTCTCCTTTGGATTGCGGGGCTTCTGCTTCATGACATCCTTATCACCAGGATCAATGCCCAGAGCAATTGCCGGAAGGGAGTCTGTAATCAGGTTCACCCATAAAATCTGGGTTGCAAGCAGGGGAACCGGCCAATTAAACAGGATGGAAAGGAAGATAGAAATAACCTCACCAAGATTACAGGAAAGTAGGAAGACCACGGATTTCTTTATATTATTATAAATGTTTCGGCCTTCTTCAATCGCATGAACGATCGTAGTAAAATTATCGTCCGTCAAGATCATATCACTGGCGCCCTTGGCAACATCGGTTCCGGTGATGCCCATGGCAACGCCGATATCAGAATACTTTAGGGAAGGTGCATCATTTACACCGTCACCGGTCATGGAGACGATATTTCCCTTTGATTTAAAGGCTCTGACGATCTTTACCTTGTGTTCCGGTGATACCCGGGCAAACACACGGTACTTATTAATCTGATCAGCAAAGGTATCCTCAGATATTTCATCTATTTCTGCACCGGTAATACTTTGATCTATGGACTCTGCAATGCCTAATTCCTTTGCAATAGCAACTGCGGTATTCTTATGATCACCAGTGATCATAATCGGTGTAATTCCAGCGGTCTTAGCTTCGCGAATAGAATCCTTAACCTCTAGTCTCGGAGGATCTATCATACCGACCAAGCCCAAAAGGGTAAGATCTTTTTCCATCTCACCGGGATCAAGAACTTCCACGGTATCCTTATAGGCAACACCCAGTACCCGAAGTGCATTATCTGACATTTGCTCCGTTATCTTATGAAATTCCGCTTTATGAGCTTGTGTCAAAGGAACTACCTGACCATTTACGAGAACGGAAGAGGAGATCTTTAACAGGTTATCAATCGCTCCCTTTGTATGAACGCGGTAATGTGTGCCTTCGGTATTTAAGGTCGACATGAGCTTTCGGTCAGAATCGAAGGGATTCTCGGATACTCGCTGGTATTTTTCATGAAGCTCATTTCGTGGGAGGTTAAATTTATCACCAAGAATAATGAGTGCAATTTCTGTTGGATCGCCGGTGCCTTGTCCATTCACATATGTGGCATCAGAGCAAAGAACCAGGGATTTTATAAGCTCAGCTTCATCAGTGGTGGCAGACAGGTTGTTCCCTGTTTGGGGAATATCATTCAGTTTGCCAGAGGTATAAGCGGCTACTACGGTCATCTTATTCTGTGTCAGAGTTCCGGTTTTATCGGAACAAATGATATTGACGGAGCCTAAGGTTTCAACGGCAGGAAGCTTTTTTACAATGGCATTGATCTTGGACATCCTAGTCACACCAAGTGCAAGGACAATCGCAACAATCGCGGCAAGGCCTTCCGGGATTGCAGCAACAGCAAGACTGATTGCGGTAAGAAACATTTCAAATAAATCCCGTTTTTGAATTAAAGCAATTAAAAATATAACAACGCAAATACCAATTGCCAGATAACCAAGAATACGTCCTAACTCGTCCAGGCGTCTTTGGAGGGGCGTCAGCTCGGAATCATCCTCTTCCAGGATAGTTGCAATTTTACCAATCTCGGTATCCATAGACGTAGCAACTACAATTCCTTCCCCTCGTCCGTAGGTGGTTAGGGTTGAGAGAAAAGCCATATTGGATTTATCACCAATGGGGGTCTTGAGATCACTGAATACGTCTCCGGCGTTTTTCGAGGAGGGGACGGATTCCCCTGTGAGTGCAGACTCCTCAATCTGTAGATTTGCGCTTTCTATCAATCGCAGGTCCGCCGGTACAAATCGTCCGGCATCCAGTAAAACAATATCTCCGGGGACAACCTCTTCAGAATTAATCTCAACTGCTTTGCCGTCTCGTCGTACAACTGCTTTTGGGGTGGTCATCTTTTGCAAGGCTTCCACAGCTTTTTCAGCTTTAAATTCCTGAAAAACTCCAATGGCAGCATTTAAGATGATTACCAATAGAATTATGATAGAATCGGTATATTCACCAATTATCATCGTAATGACTGCAGCGGCGATTAATACATAGATCAGCATATCCTTTAATTGGGATAAAAATAGAGATAGGATACTTTTCTTTGGTTTGCCCTTAAGCTTGTTTAAACCATACTGTTCCAGGCGTCTTTTTGCTTCTGCATCGGAAAGGCCAACCTTATCATTAACCCCAAATTCCTGCAACACCTCGTCTTTGGACTTCATAAACCACATAATTACACCTCTTTCGCTGTTATAATTATTATAGTACCTAATAAAACATGCTTTATGCCATATTGTGTTGATTCATTAAAATAAAAAGATAGAGTTCATACCTAATCAATGTACTAATTTTACCTAAAAAGGTAAATATATTCCATGAACTAAGTATATCCTATTTTTGTTTGGATGAAAAGATCAAATATATTCTTTGCTACGAGGTTTAACGTTCTCTTATGAAGTAAGACATACACAGAGATATTGAACTGTGAAACTCTAAATTAATAATAAAGTGATTTTAAAATAAAGAATAGCTGATTCACGACTCCCGCAAACTTATAGTGTAAATTAAGTGCACTGATTCCATGTGATGTCGTGCTTATAATTTATACATCTGTAAAAAAATAGAATAAATTCTTATATTTGACATCATTTTATAACCTAAGTATAATTGAAAGGTAATAAAATGATTTAGATTATTTTGAGGTATAAGATAATTTGGGATGTCATATAAAATAGAAAGGTTTGGTGAAAGAGTGACATATATAAATAAAATATTAAGAGAATATGATATTAATAAAGATATGAGACATTACCTGGCCTTTGCGATCTTGGTTCTGGCGGTATTAATAACCTGCATTATTATCAATTTTATATTAAAGCATATTTTTATCCGTATTATATCAAAGCTGATTTTAAGAGACCGTTTCCAATGGGACGATGTGTTGGTAAACCGAAAAATATTGCACCGGTTGGCGAATATTGTGCCTGGAATTATTATTCATATCTATGCCCCGGCCTTTGAGAAGGTAGAGGTAATTGCACAAAGGGTTGCGTCCGTATATATTCTTCTGATGCTCTATCTGCTTGTTAACTCAGCACTGGATGCGGTGAATGATGTATATACGACTTATCCGATTGCAAAGGTTCGTCCTATTAAGGGAATTTTACAGGTAATAAAAATTGTTTTTTACGCTGTGATTTCCATTATCCTGTTAGGAACCCTGATGAATCGTGATCCGCTTCTTTTACTCAGTGGTATTGGCGCATTGGCGGCGGTATTTTCCTTTGTGTTTAAGGATTCAATTCTTGGCTTTATGGCAGGTATTCAATTAACCTCCAACGACATGCTTCGTATCGGCGATTGGATTGAAATGACAAAGTATGGTGCTGATGGTGATGTGGTAGATATTACCCTCAATACGATAAAGGTTCAGAATTTTGATAAGACAATCGTAACGATCCCTGCTTACGCCCTTGTTTCCGACTCCTTTCGAAATTGGAGAGGTATGCTGGAATTCGGAGGCAGGCGTATCAAACGTTCCATTTATATTGATGTGAACAGTATTACCTTTTGTACGCCTGAAATGCTGGAAAAATTTAAGAAAATCAATTATTTAAAGGATTATATCATCGAAAAGGAAAAGGAATTAGAGTATTATAACTTACTAGATCAGAAGGAAGAAAGTATAGCGAACGGCCGCCATCTTACCAATGTCGGAACCTTTCGGGTATATATCCAATATTTCTTAAATGATAATCCCAACTTGAGCCATGAGGTGGCGCTGATGGTACGTCAATTGCCTCCGGCTGAGAATGGTTTGCCGCTTGAGGTTTATGCCTTCACAAAAACCATTGAATGGTCAGAATATGAAACAATTCAATCAGATATCTTTGATCATATTTTTTCTGTGGCAGGAGAGTTTGGATTAAGAATTTTCCAAAATCCAACGGGGTATGATATGAGAAATCAGATAAAGTAAAATGATCAGTTGTGAAATAGTAAAGTCTGTGAGTGGAAATTTAATTATTTGTTACCTAATAAGTGATTTGCGTATATTATTCTATGGTATCACTTAATTACGGATTATCATGTGATTTTTCGTAATAGTATAGCTAAATTAATCATGTAATAAATAACAAGGGCAGAGATAACTTTATCTCTGCCCTTGCTATCACTGTGCCTTTGAAAGCACGTTTTGTCTCATTCGATTTTTTAATGCAATAATTCAATTCGATACTGAGAAATTACTGTAATCTTTTTAAGAAATAATCTGTCCAAAGCTTATCACATCTCCCAATCCTTCAAGAATGTTTGCGTTTGTAATTCTGAGACGAAATTACAAAGATCTATTCTTTTTTTAAGATACGAAGAACTTTACATATTTTGTGATGAATTTCATAATTATTTAAATTAATTTTGACATTAATTTTTACAAATGAATCAGCTAAGCTAATTTATATTGTATTTGTTATGATTATCATCTGAATTGAAGTTCTTATTTCGTATCTGATCTTAGTATGTCACCAGATCATAATTATATACTGAAACGAGATATGATTTTTATGGTACATTAAACCAAAAAGAATAGAACCAAAAGCCAGCTTAAAACGAAGCTAGCAGAATGTCAAAAGAAAACTGAAGCTAACACAAAACTGCCTAACACAAAACTGCCTAACACAAAACTGAAAAACCAACTTTGATTATTAGTCAAAATAAAGCATAAAAGCGATACATATACAAATTCTAAAAAAGGAAAAATAATCCCAGTTAATACGAAACAGTAAAAGATAGACTACAAAGTCATACCTTATTGAATAGAGGATTTTCGCCTTTTAATTACCTTTAATCTTGTGAATTCCTCACGTTCCTTTTCTTCCAGAGCATTCTGTATTTCATTCACCAGATTGGTATAAAAAGGAATTGTTATATTTTTCAATGCATTAGCACGTTTTTGCGTTTTGTTAATATTAGTAGCCAGGCGATAGGCTGAGTTTTCAATGGCAGACAACCGAATGGTAAGCTCCTTTACCTTTACAAAGCGCTTCGTTGCCTCGTCTAGCGATAATCTGGTTTGAAAAAAAGCATACGTAGGTTTCCCGGGAGAGGTATCATATTCCACCAATGGAATTTCTGTACCCATGATACTTCTCTGTTTGATTTCGATCGAATTTTCCTCTGGGATGATCTGACTTAGTTCTGATACCGTATTGATTCCCATTTCGATATTAGCCTGCTGCAGTGAGAGATAAGCAGCAGAGAAGGTGCTGTCGATTTCACTTTGTACATTCTTAGCATTATCGATTAATTCCAGGAGCTCATGCATTAAAATATTCCGCTTTTTATCCATTAGATCATAGCCCTGTTTGGCTAATTTCAAGGAATTCTTTGCTAATATAAGGTTTCCCTTTGTAGGAAAGGTATTTGGATTCACTGGATCACCTCAATTCATTTAACCTTGTTTTGGTGTAAAGTATTGATCCAAGATCTTGGTATCAATTCGGTCTAATTCTTCTCTTGGAAGTATAGATAACAGCTCCCAGCCCTTATCCAGGGTCTGCATGATCGTCCGGTCTTCCGTCAAGCCCTGAGAGAGAAAAGTTTGTTCCAGGGCGGCTCCAAACTTCAGATATTGTTTGTCCAGAGGAGATAATTCATCCTCACCAATAACGCTGGCTAAGCCTCTGACATCCCCCACATGTGCATAAGAGGAGAAGAGCTGATTGGCAAGATCCTGATGATCCTCTCTGGTATATCCTTTTCCGATACCGTCCTTCATTAAACGGGACAAGGAGGGCAGAATGCTAATGGGAGGGTAGACTGCCTTTTGGTGCAGCGAACGCTCCAGAACAATTTGACCTTCTGTGATATAACCGGTTAAGTCAGGAATGGGATGGGTGATATCATCGTTGGGCATAGTGAGAATTGGAATCTGGGTAACGGAACCAGAGCAGCCCTGCACAATACCGGCTCGTTCATAGATCGTTGCCAGCTCGCTGTACAGATATCCCGGATAACCCTTCCTGCTTGGTATTTCGCCCTTAGAGGAGGAGACCTCACGCATTGCTTCGGCGAAGGAGGTCATGTCCGTAAGGATTACCAGGATGTGCATTCCCTTTTCAAAAGCCAGATACTCCGCAGCAGTCAGAGCAACCTTTGGCGTGATAAGCCTCTCTACCACAGGATCATTGGCTAGATTCAGATACATAACCACATGAGAGCTGGCACCACTTTCCTCAAAGGTTCTGCGGAAAAATTCAGCCACATCATGCTTTACCCCCATGGCAGCAAATACTATGGCAAATTCCTCAGTGGAGTCTTCTCCCAGAGAGGCCTGTTTTACAATCTGAGCAGCCAGTTGGTCGTGGGGGAGTCCGTTACCGGAGAAGATGGGGAGCTTTTGTCCACGAATTAAAGTGGTTAGGCAATCCACCGCGGAAATCCCGGTTTTTATATAGTTTCTGGGGTATTCCCGTTTACAGGGATTTAACGGAAGTCCGTTGACATCCCTTCTGACCTCAGGAAGAATAGCTCCAAGACCATCGACAGGCTGACCCACACCATTAAATACGCGCCCAAGGATATCAGGAGATAAGTTCACTTCCATGGGATGACCCGTCAATTTTGTATGGGTGTTGAATAAAGACATGTCCTCAGTGCCTTGAAAGACCTGAATGATTGCCTTATCCTCATACAGTTCTACTATTCGCCCTATTTTCTTCTTATTACGATCAACGGTTAATTCCACAATTTCATCAAAAGAAGCACCCCGAATCCCTTCCAGTGCAATAAGGGGGCCATTTATTTCACTTAAGCCTAAATATTCAATTCCCATTGCATAACCCCTTTCTGGGCAGTGTTTTCGCCCTATGCATTCGTTTTCATGATGTTATCATAGAACCCATCGATCAGCTTTTTATAATCGTCAAATTTATTTAACTCGTCATTGGCTACATCATATTTGATCGTAATAACCTTTTCGTAGATCTGACTGGATTTCAGTAATGACATCGGCATACTTCGATCAATTAACAGCTTAGACTTCTGATATAAATAGAGAATCGTTTGCATCATTTTCAGTTGCTTTGCCATAGGTACATAAGTATCGGAAGGATGGTATGCATTTTGCTGTACGAAGCCTAAACGGATTACCTTAGCTATTTCTAGTACAAGCTTTTGATCATCTGGCAGAACATCACTGCCGATTAATTTTACTATTTCATTTAACTGATTTTCCTGAGTCAGGATGCTTAGCATCTGATTTCGGCATTCTACAAAATCCTCGCCAACATTCCTGGTATACCAGGGAGCAAGGTCGGATACATACTCACTATAGCTGGTGAGCCATTGAATCGCTGGAAAATGCCTTGCATATGCGAGGGATTTATCAAGCGCCCAGAAACAGCGGACAAAACGTTTGGTGTTCTGCGTTACCGGCTCAGAAAAGTCACCGCCCTGAGGAGATACGGCTCCGATAATGGATACACTGCCTTCCGTAAAATTCAGATTCTGCATAAAGCCTGCCCGCTCATAAAAGGCAGACAATCGGGAAGCCAGATAAGCCGGGAAGCCTTCTTCCGCGGGCATTTCCTCCAATCGTCCGGAGAGCTCACGAAGAGCCTCTGCCCAACGGGAGGTGGAATCCGCCATAATTGCTACATGATAGCCCATATCGCGATAGTATTCGGCCAGGGTGATACCGGTATAGATACTGGCTTCTCGGGCGGCTACGGGCATATTCGAGGTGTTGGCGATTAGTGTAGTACGATCGAGCAGAGGATTACCGGATCTGGGATCAACTAATTTGGTGAAGTCTTCTAATACCTCGGTCATCTCATTACCGCGTTCACCGCAGCCAATATAGATAATAATATCAGCGTCACACCATTTGGCGAGCTGATGCTGTGTCATAGTCTTACCAGTGCCAAAGCCGCCCGGAATAGCGGCAGTACCGCCCTTGGCAATTGGAAATAGTGTATCCAGGATTCGCTGACCCGTAATTAAGGGGCGGTCGGAGGGATATCGTCTGGAGGTTGGACGGGGAACACGAATTGGCCAGCGTTGGGTTAGGGTCAAGACTTTTTCTGCTCCCATACTATCGATAATTGTAACAAGGGGAGCGTTAATGGTATAGG
>JAEWMZ010000212.1 GCA_023392995.1 Bacillota bacterium | reverse complement strand
TATTGAAAATCCACAACAATATTTTCACCGTAAGTAGCCGATATATTGGAAAGCATGCCGTGGTAATAAGGTTGTCCCGAACCCAGGATAATTAATTGATAGGTACTTAGCCTGGAATAACTGATGGCTTTTAATACGATATCAATTCCCTTGGAATAATCAAGCCTTGTGATCATCGCAATCAAAGGAATGTCGGTATCCGGCAGCCCATACCTGTTTCTAATCCAGGTACGGTTCTTCTTCTTTCTCTCCAAATGCTCCAAATCATAGGAATATGCCAGCAGGGGATCATCAGCTGGGGAATAATGCTTCATGTCAATTCCATTTAATATGCCAACAAAGGAATCCCCTCTCCTCTCCAGCAGCTCTGCCATTCCATGACCCTTATCCTCCAACAGTATCTCCTGTGCATAGCCTGGACTTACTGTTGTAACCAGATCGGAATATAGAATACCTGCCTTCATAAAATTCAACCATTGTGGATATCCCAGCTCGATTTTTTCTTCTTCTGATAAGTAATCCTTCAAATAATCAGCCGCGATAAAGCCCTGATAAGCGATGTTATGAATGGTATATACTGTTTTTATCTGGGGAAGCTCCTTTTTTAACAGCAGTGGCAGAAAACCGGTATGCCAGTCATTGGTATGCACAATATCCGGCTGAAAGGATATGGTTTTTAACATTTGCAAAATAGCACGACAAAAAAAGAAGAAACGAAGTCCATCATCCTCATAGGCATAGATTTGTTCCCGATAATAATACCGATCGCATGCAATAAAATAGGTCGGAATAGCTTTTTCCTCCCTATCCCTTTTCACGACACAGGTTTCATACCCTTGATCCATTGGAACAGAAAAGTCAGTTACATATTCCAAGTTACATTTCACCTTTTTATATAAGGGCATGACCCTTATCACCTCAAAGTCACCGGTTTCCACGAGTGCCCCCGGAAAGCTTCTGGCCACTTCTCCAAGGCCTCCTGCGTTGGCATAGGGTGCAATCTCTGCTGCTACATATAAGATTTTAAGTTTACGCTTCACGATTGCCTCCTTCTGCCCTTCTCCTGAGGGTATGACACATTTCCTCAATCATAACACGCTGTCCTATTTATGGCAATTGGGTGAAAGAAAAAAGATGAATAAATAGGTCGCTTAGTAATTAGGCGGTTAATTTATCGTAGGTAGAAAAAGTCCGATTCATATAAGAAAAGGAACTACCCCAAGGCACGGTTGCGTAGGAAATCCCCCAGGAGATTTCCTACGCCGCCCGCTTTAAGGAAGCCGTGAGGAAAAGCAGGTGGTTGTGATGTGCCGCCGCAACGCAAAAGAGGGACTATCAGTTTTACGCCGATAGTCCCTCTTTTGTCTTAAAGTTTCCATATAAATTTTTAAGTTGTAAGTATTCTTTCCTCCTCCGGGATCAGCGTATGGTACAGCTCCATATACTTGTCTGCTGAGTTCTGCCAGCTAAAGTCACAGGACATCGCAGCTTTTCTCAGCTTATTCCGCAAGGTCTTCTTACGGCACAGCTCCACCGCCCGGCGAATGGTATAAAGCATATCATGGGCATTATAGTTGGTAAAGCTAAAGCCATTACCTTCTCCGGTGAATTCATTATAAGGGATAACCGTATCCTTAAGCCCCCCTGTCTCTCTTACAATCGGAAGCGTTCCATAGCGAAGACTGATTAACTGACCAAGTCCGCAGGGCTCAAATAAGGAAGGCATCAGGAACAGGTCGGAGGCTGCATATATTTTATGGGCCAGTGTATTATCAAACCGGAGATTCGCGGATACCTTTCCCGGATAGCGCTGCATCGCTTCCCAGAACATATGCTCATACTTTTCGTCACCGGTTCCAAGAATAACGAATTGTACCTCTTCTGCTAAGATCTCGTCAAAGACACAGGCTATCAGATCCAGACCCTTTTGATCCACCAGCCTGGAGATTAAACCGATCATAGGGATTTTTTCGTCCACGGTTAATCCCAGCTCCGTCTGTAAAGCTGTTTTATTGGCGTCCTTTCCCGTTAGCTTTGACTTTGTAAAAGGGCAGGTTATCAGAGCATCCTTTGCCGGATTAAACTCTTCATAATCAATACCATTGACAATGCCCCACAAGTCCTTGCTTCTGGCATTCAATAATCCGTCCAGCTGCTCCCCATAGAAGGGATATTTGATTTCCTTGGCATAGGTATCACTTACCGTGGAAATCAGATGAGAATAGGTTAAGCCTCCCTTCATAAAGCTGGAATTATGGAAAAACTCCAGTTTATCCTCTGAAAAATAATCGTCGCTCAGAGAAAACCATTCCTTCATCTGATCGATCCCATAGATTCCCTGATATTTCAGATTGTGAATTGTGAAAACCGTTTTAATATTGCCATAGAATTCCTGCTGCCGGTATTGTGCCTCCAATAATACAGGCACCATACCCGTCTGCCAGTCATGACAATGCAATATGTCCGGCGTATAGTCTAGCTGGGGAATAGCATCCAGTACTGCCCTGCAAAAGAAGGCATATCGTTCCCCTTCATCACCAAAGCCATATAAGCTCTCTCTGTTAAAGTAGTATTCATTATCAATAAAATAATAGGTTACCCCGTTGTAACTCGCTTCTTCAATACCGCAATAAAGCTTTCTCCAGCCTACATATACATAGATAAAACTTTTATATACTATACTCTCTCGAAGCTTGGACGAAATCGTGCCATACTTGGGCATAATTACTCTTACCTCTGCTCCTTGTTTGATCAGTGCATTGGGCAGGGAACCTAATACATCGGCTAAGCCGCCGGTTTTTGCAAAAGGTGCTGCCTCGGAAGTAACCATTAAAATCTTCAATATGAAATCTCCTTTCTGCTTATAACACTGAAGATGCAATTGCGAAACAATATAGTTTTTGTAATTGTATACACAGCAGATACTATTTCTTTGCTCCAACGCTTCCTTCGGGCTTAGCTTCCGCTTCGAAACAGTATCTGCTGTGTATACAATATCTTCAGTTAATGAGTTTCGCAATCGCCTCTATAACACTGAATGTTTCCGAATCACTATTGGGTAGCTCTCCTGCCCCATTAGGCGCTTTCCTTTTCGAACAATTACATTCTTATCAAGAATTACATTATCTAGAATAACTCTTTCCTGTATCTCCGTATCCTGCATAATAATACTATCTTTGATATAAGCGTTCTTTCCCACCTTAACACCTCTAAATAATACGCAGTTTTCCACAACTCCATCTATGATACAGCCATCTGCCACTAAGGAATTAGCAGCAGATGCATTCTCTCCATATCTCGCCGGCACCTCATCCTTCACCTTTGTATACACCGGCCCTGAGGTTTCAAAAAGATCATGAAAGTTTTCCGGCTCCAGCATCTCTAGATTCGTTTTGAAATAAGAATGAATACTATCAATTTTTGCAAGATATCCATCATGCTCAAAGCCCAGAATCCTTAACTTATCCAGGTTGCGGATTAAGATATCCTTACTGAAATCGTACTGTCCTCTTGCCGCACATTCTTCTACCAGATATTCAAATAATTTCTTATCAATAATATACATTTCCATGGATACTTTATCTGACATTGGAACGGAGGGCCTCACTTCAATATCCCAGATTCGATTATTCTCATCCGTCCGAAGCAGGGTGTGGCTGGATAGCTCCTCCTTGGTTGCATCTTTATCAGATTTATATACCACCGTGATATCCGCCATATTCTCCTTATGGAATTCCATGGCTTTGCTGAAGGTAAGACCGCATACCATGGAGCTTCCCGAGATAACCACATAGGTCTGCGAGCTTCTACGGATATAGGACATATTGCTGTGGAACGCATCTACCTCCCCTCGGTACCAGCCCGTATTGTCATGGCTGACGTAGGGCGGAAGGATGAATAATCCTCCGCTTTTACGGTCGAGATCCCATTGTTTGCCGGAATCCAGATGATCCATTAAGGAATGGTAGTTATTCTGTGTTATAATTCCAACGTTTGTGATACCTGAATTAATCATATTGGATAGCGTAAAATCAATGACCCGGTATCTGCCGGCGAAGGGCAGCGCTGCAATTGACCGGCGAAGCGTAAGCTCCTGAAGGCTTATATTACTGTCACCTGTATAGATAATCCCCATCGTATCTCTCATATAACATATACCTCCTTAATTAGATTACTGCCTGAAAGCTTAGAAAATTCTCTGAGTCGACCATAATACCCTTATCCAGTTTGTAACCAGAAGGCAATGTTAGATTCTCCCCAATTACAGTAATATCATTTCCATCCATATTCGTTCTTTCCTGGGAATCCTGCGAATAACCAATATAGCAGTTATCACCGACTACGGTATTCTCAGCAATGATTGCATTTTCAATGATGGTATTCTCACCTATTTTAACATTTGGCATTAAGATTGAATTTCGAACCATGCTGCCCTTACCCACGGTTACTCCCGCAAACAAAACCGAGTGATTCACATCCCCATAAATCATTCCGCCCTCCGTGATGATGCAGCTCTTCACATTCGCTCCTCTTGCAATATAATGAGGAGGTTCTACCGGATTCCTGGAATAGATTCTCCAAGCCGGATCATATAAATCCAGTTCCGACGACTCCTCCAGCAAATCCATGTTCGCTTCCCATAAGCTCTGGATTGTACCAACATCCCTCCAGTAACCCTTAAACGGGAATGCATACATCTGCTGTCCGTCCTGGAGCATCTTTGGTATAATATCCTTTCCAAAATCATTGCTGGACTGTAAATTTTTCTGATCCTCCATCAGATATTCCCGCAGCTTTTTCCAATTAAAGATATAGATACCCATAGATGCCTTGTTACTGATGGGATTCTTGGGCTTCTCTACAAACTCATAAATTTTGTTATCCTCATCCGTATTCATGATACCGAAACGGCTTGCATCTTCCCAGGGCACTTCGAGGATTGCAATGGTAACATCGGCATTCTTTTCTTCATGGAAGGCCAGCATTGCGCTATAATCCATCTTATATATCTGATCACCGGAGAGAATGAGAACATACTCCGGATTATAAGCCTCAATAAATTCAATGTTCTGGCAGATGGCATTGGCTGTTCCTGAATACCACTCTCCTGCTGTCTGCTTCATATAGGGCGGAAGGATTGTTACCCCTCCATTGAGCCTGTCAAGGTCCCACGGCTGACCAATTCCGATATAGGAATTCAGCTTCAGCGGCTTATACTGGGTTAAGACACCGATTGTGTCTATCCCGGAATTGGTACAATTACTAAGGGGAAAATCAATAATTCTGTATTTCCCGCCAAAGGGTACTGCCGGTTTTGCCGTATTTTTTGTCAATACCCCTAATCTGCTGCCCTGTCCTCCTGCCAGCAGCATGGCTACGCATTTTTTAGCTACCATATGTATACCTCCTTTAAATAATTCTCTGCTTTACGACTCCTCTGCCGGGTTCTTTTTCTTTCGAACCGGCCTTACTGCTCTATAACAAATAATAGAAAGCGGCGGTACTGATACCGCTATGGACTGCTCATAATTATGACAGGGTATCGATTCCGGCTGATAAATGTCTGTACTGAGCTTACCCTCTCCGCCGTATTCAAGATCATCGGAATTAAATACTTCTTGAAAGCCTTTTTCCTTCGGAACACCAAGCCGGTAAGCCGGTCTTGGTACAGGCGTAAAATTAATTACGATAATCGTATATTCCTTCGCCTTTTTCCCCTTTCTCATATATGCCAACAGGCTCTCATTATAGTCGTCCGGGCTGATCCAGCTGTAACCATCCCAACCATGATCATCCTCCCACAGGCTTGGGGTGTTTTGATAAAAATGATTCAAGGCCTTCACATAGTCCTTCATCTTACGGTGCATATCATATTCTAATAAAAACCAATCCAATTGGTCGTCATATTTCCATTCAATAAATTGTCCAAACTCCCCTCCCATAAAGGTGAGTTTACTTCCGGGGTGAGTTAACATGTAGCCGAATAAGGTTCGCAGACCGGCAAATTTTTGATTATAATCCCCCGGCATTTTATCTAACAGAGAATGCTTCCCATGCACCACCTCGTCGTGGGATAAAGGGAGCACAAATTTCTCAGAAAAAGCATAGGTAAGAGAAAAGGTTAAAAGATTATGATGCCATTTCCGGTGAATGGGATCACAGGAACAATACTTTAAGGTATCATTCATCCAACCCATATTCCACTTATGGGTAAAACCAAGTCCTCCGTAGCAGGTCTCTGTCGTCAGTTGAGGCCAGGTGCTGGAGTCTTCAGCAATCATTAAGGTGTTTGGGAAGACTTCGCTGACGGTTTCATTCAGTTTTTTAATAAACTCTGCCGCCTCAAGATTCTCTCTTCCACCGTATTGATTGGGCAGCCATTCCGTTCTCTCATAGTCCAGGTATAACATACTGGCGACCGCATCCACCCGAAAGCCGTCGATATGATAATACTCCAGCCAGAAGATAGCATTGGATATCAAAAAGCTTTGAACCTCCGGCCTTCCATAATCAAAAATATAAGTGCCCCAGCTCAGATGCTCTCCCCTTCTGGGATCTGGATGCTCGAAGAGGGGACTTCCGTCAAATCTGGCCAAACCGTGGGCATCCTTTGGAAAATGTCCCGGCACCCAGTCAAGGATGACACCAATCCCTCTTTTATGGCATTGATTCACCAGATACATAAAATCCTTCGGTGATCCATAGCGGCTTGTGGCAGCAAAATAACCGGTGATTTGATACCCCCAGGAGCCGTCAAAGGGATGCTCCATAACGGGCATTAACTCAATATGGGTATAACCCATGTCTATTATGTAATCAATCAGTTCATCCGCTATTTCACGATAGCTCAAATAGGAATCATCCGCATGCCGTTTCCAGGAGCCGAGATGAACCTCATAGATTACCATTGGCTTGCTTCGCAGTTTTCCGTCCTTTTTCTTCTGCTGCCAAGCCTTGTCCTTCCAATCAAAATCTTCTATATTATATACAATGGAGGCTGTCTTCGGCTTTTTCTCCGCATAATAGGCGAAAGGATCTGACTTGTATAGGATCTCACCAGAGTCTGTTCCAATAGCATATTTGTATAGCTGATGCTCTGCCATATCAGGAATTGTCACCTGCCATATTCCAGAGGAATTCAGCCTGCTCATCGGATGCTTCTCCGGGTTCCAATCATTAAAATCGCCTACCACGCTGACCCACTTGGCCTTTGGCGCCCATAATCCAAAACGTACTTCCGTTCCTTCCTTCTTCGTAACAATATGGGCTCCCAACAAATGATAGCTTTTATAGTTTGTTCCCTGGTGAAAAAGATAAACCTGCTCTTGTGTCCTTCTTTCTTCTATCGTTATTTCTTCTATGGTTTCTTCTGTGCTTACTTTTTCTGTGCTTATTTTCTCTGTGCTTATTTTTTCTGTACTTATTTTTTCTGTACTGCTTTTTTCTGTACTTATTTCTTTCGAACGAATTCCTTTCGTGTTTTTTACCGTCATTTAGTACCAACCTCCCCTTTTCTTGTGTCCGCTTCACTATAGTAACCTGTTTCTACCTAAGTATATGTAGCTATATCTTAACAACATTGAAATTATATGAGAGTTTTTAAAATATATGATTAAAAAATCAACTGTTTTTTACGATACTGTTTCTACAATTATATCACATTATCTTTGTAACAGACAGCTATTTCGCTTAAATTTATTATTTTCTTAACAATTAAAAAGTTAAATATTTGTGCAATATTCATAACTTTACTTCCATATAATGTAATGGCGAAAAAATTTTGCACTACAGTTTTTTATCTGTTTACATAATGTAATTTGTTATGTAAATATTCCTATTAAAATGCCGGAAGAAAAAGCATTTCATGTGTATCGGATCGCTTTTGGGGAGCCAATATCTCTATCACCGGTTAAGGTATTCCTTAACCGATTTCAATCGTTTATTAATTCTTCTTCAAACTAAATTATGCTGAAAGTGGTTCAAACTTTTTTGGTACGCATAAAATGCTAGAGGTAAATATTAAATAAAATAAATATTTTTAGTAAGAAATTTGTAAGGTTTACAGGCCGAATAACCCTTTGGGTTGCTTTACTTTTTAACATTCTATCTTTATACTATATATTATAATTAAAAATGTTTTAATTAAAATCATTATCAAACTTAAGCAATTGCGAAACTCAGAAACTTAAGCTATTGTATACACAACATATACTGTTTCGGAGCAGAAGCTAAGCCCGGAGGAAGCGTTGCAGCAAAGAAATAGTATGTGTATACATTTACAAGAACTATATTGTTTGGCAAGAACTATATTGTTTCGCAATTACCTATTTATCAGACTAATTCGGAGGTTTTAACTATGAAAAAACGTAATTTTACACTTCTCTCGATCCTTTTTTTAATCCTGGTGCTCGTCCTGGCGGTGGTAATCTTTTTAACGGTGCGCGGCAAAAAAGATATTGATACCTCCGCTAATCAAAACAGTACTGCTGAGATCTCTCCATCCGTAAGCCCTGAGCCTACCCCAACAGCTGCACCGTCAGAAGCTTCCGAAACAGCAGCTCTTTACCCAGCTCCAAGTCTGGTGAACGGCGAGACGAAATATGGTTACATAGATGCCACCGGTAAGTTTGTTATAGACCCTGCCTTCAATGGTGCCTTTGACTTCAATGAGGGTGTGGCCGTGGTTACCATGGACGGAAAGACCTGTGTCATTGATCACGGCGGCAACGTCCTCTTTGTCACCGAAGGACAGGTTAATAATTATAGCAATGGGTTTGCTGTCTTTTCTAAGACTGATTCAGCTGGGAACACTTCCTATGGCTATCTCGACACCAAAGGAAAGGTCGTTATTGAACCCCAGTTTACCCAGGCTTCTAATTTCACTAAGGACGGTAAAGCTTATGTATCTAAGGGAAATGGTCTCTATGAGCAGATAGATAAAACAGGCGCGGTAATAGAAAGCTATAATCTGGGCTCCAAGTATAATTATGCTACCAGTATCGAAGATGGCTACCTTATCTATTTTGACTCGGATACCAATTCCGCTGGTGTCATTAATATGAAGAAGGAAGACATCTTCCGCCCCAAATATAGTGATATCGTATATCTTGGCAACGATTTATTCGGTATGAAAAAGCCTGGACTGGAATTCTATGAACAGAGTATGGAAGCGGAACAAGCAATCTTTAATGTTAAGGGTGAACAGCTGTCTGATTATGTTTATTATGACCTGGGAACCTATTACAATGGCTACTCAACTGCTACCGACGATGATTCCACCTTCTTTGTAGGAACGGATGGAAAGATTGTCGCTAACCTTCCTAAATTTGAAGGCAGGGGCAGCGTTCGTTTATTGGGGGATGTTATCTCAGCTATCATTGATGGAAATCATTCTTATTACGATCTGGATAAGAATTTGATCTGGAAGCAGGATACTACTTTACAGTTAAATGATAAGATAAAGGTTACTCAAACTATATTCAAACCAGCCCGTGATGTCCTGGTTAAGTACCCTCAGGTGGAAGGCCTGGCAAATCCCAATGTTCAGGATCAGATTAACAAGAAATTAAAGAGTATCTTTCTGGACAGCCGTAAAAAGATAAAGAAATCTGATATGCTATCTGTTAGCGATGATTATTCAGCGCACTTAATGAAGAATCTTCTGGTTATTGGCCGTAGCGGCTACGATTATTATTATGGCGCTGCTCATGGTATGCCCATCAATGATACTTATCATATTGACATCAATACCGGAACCTTCTATGAATTAAAGGATC
Source organism: Bacillota bacterium (assembly GCA_023392995.1). Lineage (GTDB taxonomy): Bacteria > Bacillota > Clostridia > Lachnospirales > Lachnospiraceae > Mobilitalea. Next base: position 6,056 of record JAEWMZ010000212.1, on the reverse strand, counting down.
TCTTTATCGAAGGCAGCGATTATAAAACGAAAATTAATGAAATGATCAACGATGAGATCACCTCCGATTTAAAATCCGGTGAGTCTATGTTCTTTGAAGGAAGCTTTACTGGTATTACGGATAATCCTTATTTTTACCTGCAGGACGATGCTGTTGTGATTTATTTTTATCCCTATGATATCTCTGCCTATGCAGGTGGTTTCCCTGAATTTGTCATTCCTTTTGAGGATGTTCAGCAATATATTAATACCTCAGGTGACTTCTGGAAGGCGTTCCATTAACATTATCCCAGTCCTTGTGGTTAACAACCGGTATTGGATATAAAAAAAGTAGAAAAGACGGTTAGAAAAGAATGATAGAAAAAAGCGCCAGAAAAGGATCATAGAAAAAGGCAATAAAAAGGATCATAGAAAAAGACAATAAAAAGGAACCATAGAAAAAGACAATAGAAAAGAACTATAGAAAAAGACTAGAAAGAACCATAAAAAAGGAAAAAATAAAAGCATAACAAAAGGACAGCTAGGAAATTGAGTGGAAGCTTACAAAATATCAAGTAACCTTACGCATATAATTTCTTAGCTGTCCTCTTTCATTACAGAGTTTAATTGCGACTATTATAATCAATTTGTTCCTTCATTACGCCTAGTATCCCTAATCACCGAATCCCAACAGGCTCTTCTTGTATCCGATTGCTGCTACGGCTGAGAGCCTTAATACTAGGAAGGAAAGGCGATTAACAAGCTATCCTCCGGCTTTTTCAGATACACCTGCTGGAGTATCTGAGAATCTGCAATGATTAATTTTGGCGGCTTCGCAAAGCTAGTAAATGCTTCCTCCAGCTTATCAAAGACACAAGCTGACACAATGCATTCCTTTTCCAGCAGCTGACATAGAGTTTGCAGCTGCATCTGCTTCCCTTGCGTACCGGAACCGGATGCTTGCGTCTCCTGTTCCAGCACCAGCAGAACTGCATCTCCTGCCTGAACTAAATCTTTGCTTATCTTCTTAACCTCATAATCTTCTGGAATTGTTCGCAGGATCTCCTCTTTTATCATTTCAATTCCAACTCTTGAAATTGCACTGATTTTAATTGGCTCCTGCTTTAAGGCTTCATAGATTTTATTCCGTATTTTATCAGTATATCTGATTTGATCAATCTTATTGATTACCATGATGACCGGAGCTTTTCGTGCTTTGAATGCCATAGCCCACTTCAGTTCCTGCTCAATATTCTCCTCCGCGCATACAATAATCGCTGTATCCGCCTTCTCCAAAGCGAATCTTGTGTTGCTGTCCTCATCAAAGCCTGTGGTATCAATCAGCACGCAGGAACCGATTTGGTCTATCTCTATAATTTTATAGGCTGAATCGTTATCCGCTGGTGCAACGGAGCCACTTGGCCCGGCATAGCCCGTTAATGCATTCACCAGGGTTGATTTTCCGCTCTTTCCCTTTCCAAAAATACCAATATGGAGTTGGTTTACTATGGGGGCATCCGTTAAATTCATATTAACATTCCTCTCTATGGATATGACCGCAAGGTCTGTCTGAAGACTGTTTGTTCCGCCTGAACACCCCACTTTGCAGTGGATAAATTGAGATTTGATTCATATCCTGTTCCTGCATTGCTAAAAATACATGCTACTGGACACGGCAAAGTAAGATATTCATAACGATACAATCAGTATTCAGGCATTCCATGAGTCAACTGGATATCTTTATTATTCATTATATCAAGTCCCTCAAAAAAAACCTATTTATTTTTTAAATAAAAGTTTTTCATCTGTTTTCTAACCTGAATCAAAAGATACGTAGGGCTCTTATATGACTCGAATACAGGCACTGCTATTGCTCTGAAAATAAGCTCATCATTATAAGAACATCGGTTAAAATCTGAAATCACGGCTGCCGGCTGCAATCTTGACCAGATTTTCTTGTGCAATCTTATGAACCTTTTCATTCGGGATTTTGCTCATCTCTTTTTCAATCAGAGCCTCTCCCTTTTTTCGTGTATCCTCTGAGGCATAGTCTTCCATATATTCTTTTAAGGTCATTAAAGCATTCGGCTGACAGCAGTTTGCAATCTGCCCGGACTTAACGAGGGACATAAATCGATCCCCGGTACGTCCTTCCCTGTAACAAGCAGTACAGAAGCTTGGAATATGTCCTCTGTCTACCAACCAGTTCACGATCTCATCCAAGGTCCTTCTGTCCTCGACATCAAATTGAGCGGAGCTTTCCTCCTCGGCTTCCTCTTCCGCATAGCCTCCGACACTGGTTCTGGAACCGCCGCTGAATTGTGAAACTCCAAGCTTTAATACCTTTTCCCTGCTTTCCTGGGATTCTCTCGTTGATACAATAATTCCGGTGTAAGGTACCGCAATGCGAAGTATTGCCACGATCTTCGCAAAGATCTCGTCTGAGATACCATCCTTGAAGCTGTTCGGGTCAATATCATCTGCCGGACGGATACGAGGAACGCTAATGGTATGGGGTCCACAGCCCATCGCTGCTTCCAGATGCTCTGCATGCATTAAAATACCTGCAAAGTCATAACGATACATGTTAAGTCCATAGAGGACACCCAGTCCAACATCATCAATACCGGCTTCCATGGCGCGATCCATAGCTTCCGTGTGATAAGCATAATTATGCTTTGGCCCGGTTGGATGAAGCTTCTCATAGTTTTCCTTGTGGTAGGTCTCCTGGAACAGAATATACGTACCGATACCGGCATCCTTCAGCTTCCTATAATCCTCTACCGTAGTTGCAGCTATATTGACATTAACACGACGAATTGCACCGTTCTTATGCTTGATGGAATAGATGGTTTCAATACTCTCAAGGATATATTCCAGCGGATTGTTCACCGGATCTTCACCAGCCTCCAGCGCAAGACGCTTATGCCCCATATCCTGTAAAGCAATTACCTCCCTGCGAATTTCCTCCTGTGTCAGCTTCTTACGTGGAATGTGCTTATTCACATAGTGGTAAGGACAGTACACGCATCCATTCACGCAATAATTAGACAGATAAAGCGGCGCGAACATTACAATTCGATTGCCATAGAATTTCTCTTTAATCTTTATCGCCAGGTCATAGATTTTTTCGATCTCATCCTCCAGCTCACATTCCAGCAGCACAGCCGCTTCCCGGTGGGATATTCCCTTCATCTGACAGGCTTTTTCCAGGATGGCATCGATTAACTCCCGGTTATCCTTATTTGCTTTCGCATATTCCAGTGTATCTAATATCTCCTCATGACTAATAAATTCCTCTGCTTTTTTTGACATTACGTCATACATAATTATTATCCTGCCTTTCCATTTGGATACCTTTCCGTTGCGATATGCAATACGGAATTAATTTCACACTAACAGTCCTTTTGTCTTAAGACCTTTTTTCATACGGAATACGAATTATACTAGTCAACCTTCATAAGCTAGGTACTTGCAGAATTTCAGGTCTCGGTTCCTATACATTAATAATTTTCCTGCTCTTTTTTAATTTGTAATTCTTTGATAGTCACCCCGGTGTACCGCCAGCTCATACCCAATCTTCTTCATTCTGCGATCCAGACAGAAGCGGCATTCTGCTGCCTCATCCCCGGTACAGATCTTATCATCATAAAGCTGATAATTCTTACGTACAACGGTAGGAGAAAGGTTTGGCATAACCACATTCGCTCCTGACAAAATTCCCTGCTCTCTTCCATTTGGATTTACCGTTCCCAGCGCTGTGGTGGAGGGAATTAATGCATTCGGCAGCATTAGGCGCAGGAGACTGATAAAGAGCAGCGTCTGCTCCATAGTTCCTTTGGCTTCCTCGGCAAAGGGTGTTTCATGATGAGGAAGGAAGGGGCCGATACCCACCATCTCCGGATCAAGCTCCTTTAGGAAGAATAAGTCCTCCACCAGATTTTCCGTGGTCTGGTAGGGTGATCCCACCATAAAGCCTGCTCCTACCTGGAAACCGATCTCTTTCAGATTTTGTAAACATTGCTTTCGATTCTGCAGGCTTAGATTTTCCGGGTGCAGCTTTCTATAATGCTCCTCGTTTGCTGTCTCGTGCCTTAATAAATAGCGATCCGCTCCGGCCTGGTAGAATTTTAGATAGCTCTCATAGCTCTTTTCGCCAACGGATAAGGTAATGGCGCAATCTGGGAACCCGGCTTTTATTCTCTGAATGATCTCTACGATATCCGCATCTGAATAAGTGCCGTCCTCTCCGCCTTGAAGAACAAAGGTACGAAATCCCAGCTCATGCCCCTGTCTGCAACAATCCAGAATCTGCTCCTTCGTTAAGCGATAGCGCTCTACGTTCTTATTACTTCTTCGAATACCACAGTAATAACAGTCGTTTTTACAATAATTCGTAAACTCAATGAGTCCCCTGGTGTAAATATTCGTTCCAAAATGCTTCCGGGCTGTTTCTCTTGCCCGTTCCCTAAGAAACTGCGTATCCTCTTCCGAGATATTGTTAATTAAGGTCAGAAACTCTTCTTTGCTTAACATCGTCTCTTTTTCCAGTTTTTCAATTAAACTTCTCACGTCACCCATGCATTACCTCTTTCCATTCTTAATCCTAGAACAAAAGTGTGCTTCTCACACTCTCGCGATAGTAAATCCTCCCATACACAGCTTTTGCTCTGCGCGCGAAGCTGCGCCTCCTCCCGGAGGGTTTTATTTCATAGGACGAACTTTCCTATGAAATAAAAAATCCCCATACCTAGAAAGGTACAGGGATAGTAATCGAAACCCTCAAATCATTGATATCAGCGAAATCGCCCAATTACCTCAAAGCATTCCTAAGAAGAGTTTATCATTGGATTGACCGCTTTTATCACAAAATCAGGATTAATCTATTCTACTCTGTCGCCTTCCCACTCGGGCGTACCCTCGTTATCAGCACGAATATTGTTGTTATTTATTTAACAATTATAATACATAATTCCTGTTTTGTAAATGGATTTCTCTGTCTATTTGAATCATTTTATCATTTAGCATTTTCTACAAACTGAATCTTCAAACCGTTGGGATCATGCACATAAATAAATTTAACCGCAGGATTTGGAGAGAAGGGTCCTGCCAAAATTGCAATCTCCTTTTCCTTGAGAAAAGTCATAAATTCCTCCAATGACTCCACCTCAAAGCCGAGAGAAATATCTTGTCCATAGGCAAGTTCTTTTTCTTGGCGGCTGGTCATTAATTCAATCTCTGTATCACCGTCGCCTAAAAATACGATCTCTACTCCGGGACCTGAGTGAAACCTTCTATGCTCCTTCAAGCCTACGATTTCTGTATAAAACCTCAGTGATTGTTCCAGATCCTTTACAATAATTGTGGTCCATATAAATTTCATATTCATTTCCTCCTTGTTCTTTTTCTTTTTATTCTTCTACTTATTTTTTCACTTACTTTTTCACTTACTTTATAATATACCCATAACTGCGGACACGTTATTTAGTAGAGACCTTTTTTCAGACATTCTTACTAAATAGATCCTTAGTTATGGACACTTACTCTTAATTTATTCTTCCAGTTATCATCCTTACACCCGCTCCTTTTACTTCTTGACGGCCTATCCAAAAATAATAGATTTATCCCTTAACCCCACAACGCACTCGCATCACTGGAGCTTCTGTTCAAACGTGAGAAATCGGTCTTAACAAAAGACCTGGTTGCCAGAATTAAAAATATAGCTCCAACCGCCATGATGATCACAAAGGATAACGCTGGTACCACTACAAAGCCATTGATATTAATGGCCAACCCTTCCTTTACTAGCTCTGCATTTGACAGATGGGTCTTTTCCAGCACAATCATACGGAAAAATGCTGTGGCATAGGTCATTGGATTAAAATAGGAGACCACCTTAAGCGCTCCCGGCAGCATATCAATCGGAATATAAGCCCCGGATAAAAAGGTCAGAGGCATTGTAATCGCCGTTTTTATAATCTGGAAAGTCTGTCCATTGCGTACAAGGGTTGCCATATATAAACCCACGCCGGAAAACACCAGTCCCACACATATCATAGCCAGTAAAACCCATAGGGG
>JAEWMZ010000188.1 GCA_023392995.1 Bacillota bacterium | reverse complement strand
AAGAAAAGGAGGTTTTTAATGTGAGTGATTACATAATTGAAACAAAGAATCTTACCAAACAGTACGGCGCTCAAAAAAGTGTCCTGGGTCTCAACATCCATGTGAAAAAGGGACGTATCTATGGCTTGCTGGGAAGAAACGGAGCGGGAAAAACTACCACGATGAAAATGCTGCTGAACCTGACAAGACCTACCTCCGGTGAGGTTCTTGCCTTTGGAAAGAATATTTTAGGAAATGAAAAGAAGATTCTGCCCCGGGTGGGCAGTTTAATCGAAACTCCGGGATTTTATCCTAATTTAACGGGAGCGGAAAATCTGAGCATCTTTGCGCAGCTTAGAGGTGTTGCCCGGCGGGATGCCGTTCAAAGTGCATTGGATGTGGTTGGCCTGCCTTGCCGTGACAAGAAATTATTTTCCCAATATTCCCTTGGTATGAAGCAACGGCTGGCCATTGCGCTGGCCATTATGCATGACCCGGAGCTGCTGATTTTGGATGAACCAATCAATGGATTGGATCCGATTGGCATAGCCGAAGTTCGAGCGTTTATCCGGGATTTATGTGAGGCGAGAGGAAAGACGATTCTGATTTCCAGTCATATTCTTTCTGAAATTTCGCTGCTGGCGGATGATATTGGTATTATCCATCAGGGCGTATTGTTGGAGGAAGAAAGTCTTGCTGAATTGGAACGGAAAAATGGGAAGTATATTCATTTTGTTGTTTCTGATACTGCTCAGGCTAGCAGAATGCTAGAAAGAAACTTTGGTGTAAAAAAATTTCTGGTTGAGAATAATCACAGCTTGCGCATTTATGATGGTAATCTGTCCGTAGCTTCGCTAAATCGTGCCTTCATTGAAAATGGCTTGGAGGTATCGGAGGCTCATATCTCTGAGGATACGCTGGAGGATTACTTCAAGCGCATAACAGGGGGTGAGGGCATTGCGTAATCTTCTGTTTTGTGAATTAAAGAAATTTAAGAGAAAGAAATTTTTCTATGCAGCTTTTATTGCCGCCTTTGTTTTTCCAATCCTGAACGCCGCACTCATTGCAGGGACGCCAGGTACTGATTTTGCGAGTATGAGCAGCTCAGCAAGAGAAGATAGCGGATTTTTGCTGTTAATGCCGCTCCTCATCCTACTGGCAGCCAACCTGTTTTTTTCTGAGCAGGATCATGACACACTGAAGAACCTGCTATGTATCCCTGTATCCAAAAATCTTCTGGTGCTTGTGAAGGTGCTGGTATTATTGATTTTTTCTGTTGTATTCCAGTTGGTTGGATTTGTGATTAGTACGCTTATGAGTATTTTATACAAGATTTCATTGGTGGATTTGATTCTTCAATTTGCCCTGACGGTGTCAACGGGGATACTTCTTTGGGCGGCAGCGCTTCCCTGTGTTTTCCTTGTGCTTTGGTTTAATAAAAGCTACCTGTTATCCGTAATCATTGTATTTTTTTATACTCTGGCAAATTATATTCTGCATTTTAGTGATACGGTTTTGATGCAGCCCCTCGGGCTCAATGCAGGGACGCTTATGCCGATTCCTATGATTTTTCGTTGGCTGTACCAATTTAACATTCCATCCGGTGAAATTCAAACAGCATTTTACAATCGCTTTGCTCCGTTTTTTGCATCTACCCCGGAATGTTTCGCGGTTCTGTTGTTGGAAGCAGCGGTTTGTATTGCTTTGATGCTGCATCTTTACCAGTGCAGGGAAGTATGAAGGTGAGGAGGGGATTATGATGTGGAGATTAATGAAAACGGAATTTAAAAAGTTGAAGCGGTTTCATATTTTGCTGGTTGGCTTGATTGGGATGGCATTTCCTGCAATATTGGCGGTGTTTACACAGGCCGTTGTGATGGAAGAAGCTAAAGTGCAGAATTTTAATTTTGCTGCGTTGATAAACAGTTCCATGTGGAATGGTGTTACAATATTTATGCCGGTGATTTTTACTCTAATCGGCGGTGAAATGATTAACCGGGAATATAAGGATAATACCTTAAAAAGCCTTCTTCCGGTACCTGTGACCTTTCGCCGGCTGGTGTCTGGAAAGCTGCTTGCCATGGGACTCATCAGTATAATGTTCGGATTTTATAGCTTTGTGATAACTGTGATTGTTGGACTTCTGACAGGTGTACCGGGCTTGGAGATTCCTGTTTTATTCACAGGTTTAGTGCAGATGCTTGGCATAGCCATTTGTACTTATATTTCCGTGCTCCCGGTAATTGCCTTTACCAGTAATCTGCCAGGTGCATTTATGGGCGGGGTGGTCTTCTCCTTTTTGGTGGGATATTGTGCCATGTTCATTAAGAATACGCTTGGACGCAGTTTATATCCCATGCTGGCGGGGCTCAACCTGATCGGGTTTGATACAAAAGTTTTTATGAACACCAAGGAGCCGTCCATACCCGCACTTTCTTTTCTGTCACTGGCGGTGATGCTTCTGCTGACGATCGGGATTGTTTTCCTGACAAATCCGCCGCAGAGAGCAACCAAAGAAGTTAAGCATAAAAAATCCATGTTCCAACGCTAAGGATGTCTGAAAACTCAAAGTATCGTTCTAATCCTATTATACCTAGGGAGTAAGACTGTATTGCGGTTCTATTATGATGAAGGAAAGAAGGATCTTGGCAATCCGGTCATTTGATGATAGAGTAGGGTAAAATAGAAATTGTTGAAAAAAGGGGAGGAAGGATGAGTAATCGAATTTTACTTCTGGAGGATGATATTAGTTTAGTGGATGGTTTGAAGTATTCCTTAAAGCACAATGACTTTGAGGTTGAAGTTGCCCGTACGGTAGAAGAGTTTTTGCAGCGTTTACCAGAGAAACTAACCTATGATTTATTGATTCTTGATGTGACTTTACCAGATGGTACTGGGTTTGAAGTTTGTGAAAAGGTAAGGAACCAGGGCAGTCAGATACCCATTCTGTTTTTGACTGCCTCCGATGAGGAAATCAATGTGATCCGGGGGTTGGACAGCGGTGGTGATGATTATGTGACAAAGCCCTTTCTGCTAGGAGAACTATGCTCCCGAATCCGAGCCTTGCTGCGCCGAACCGGTGGATTAAGTCAAAGTAAGAATACAGTAATCGAGTGTGGTGATATTGTTATAGACCTTTTGGGAAGCCGTGTAATGCTACGGGGGAGGACATTAGAGTTAACCAGCGCAGAGTACCGTCTGATTTGCTTGCTGGTAAGAAACGCGAACCGGGTCACAACCAGGAATCATATTTTAAATGAATTGTGGGATGGTACCGGAGACTTTGTAGATGACAATACACTCTCTGTTTATGTACGAAGGCTGCGGGAAAAAATTGAAGCTGACCCATCTCATCCGGAGCACTTATTAACCGTTCGTGGCTTTGGCTATCAATGGAATGAGGTGACTTTATGAAACTCTATCTGGATAAGCAGACCAGGTATTTTTGTGGTTTTCTTCTTTTATTCCTCTTCCTCTTTTTCTTTTCCGGCATTGGATTGCTGATTTTGCAGGGAAATATCCTGCAAAATCAGTTCCTGCTTCACGATAATGCGGTTGTCTCATCTCTTCTGGAACAGGGCGTATCAAAACAAGTCATTGCCCTGGCCATAACAAATACCTCAAGCAGCAGGGAGGGAATGGAGCTGCTTTCTAATATCGGTGTTACAGAGAATACCTCTATAAGCTTACTTCCCTTTGTTACTGAATTTCAACGGGAATCAGGTTATTCGATGCTGTTGGCCGGAGGCTTTCTTTCTATACTGCTTCTGGGCGGGACCTTTTTATATTTATGGAAAAGGGAGGCGCTTTATCTCCAGGCCACAAAGGTAATTTCCTGCTATACGGAAGGGGACTTTTCTTGTCATATGCCCGAGTGGAAGGAGGGCACCATCTACCGTCTGTTCTCATCCATCGATCAGCTTTCCATGATGTTGCAAGCAAAAAATGAAAGTGTAAATAAAGCGAAGGAGTTTTTAAAAAATACCATAGCGGATATATCCCATCAATTAAAAACACCGATCACCGCATTATCGATATACAACGAAATCATTGCAGGTGAACCGGATAATATTGAGATTGTAAAAGAATATTCAAGGAAGTCAGGCTTCTCCCTGAGGCGCTTGGAACAGCTTACTCATTCCCTGCTAAAAATCACGCGTCTGGATGCTGGCAGCATCAGCTTTGAACGGGAAAGCTATTTCGTATCAGAAGTGATCTCCCGGGCAATCGGTGAGCTGACCGCACGGGC
>JAEWMZ010000152.1 GCA_023392995.1 Bacillota bacterium | reverse complement strand
AGACATTCATACATTATCTATATAACGGTAGATACCGGCTTAACCTACTGAGCCAGAAAGAACTGCCTTTGGGTCTTGCAACTATGGAGTGATTTTCCGCCATCTGCTACTCCTACCAGGCTTCCACTGTCCCTGGCTCGCTGAGAATTTCACGAAATGCGTACTCTCTCCGTCAATGTTTTTATCAATTTTTGTTTATAATAGTATATTAATTTCTCCTTGTCAATAGTTTTATGCATTTCTGCTCTACTTTGCTCCTAATCCTTTGCTCCTAATCGCAATATCCTGGTACACGCTTCAGCTATAAATTCATAATCATGAGTAACAACAAAGATTATTTTTCCCGCTTGTGACAACTTTTTCATCAGTCTGGCAACCGACTGCATACTGTCATAATCCAGTCCACTGGTCGGCTCATCAAAGATTAGTATCTTTTTCTTACAGATCATACTGACTGCTACTGCAACTCTTTGCTTTTGCCCGCCTGACAGCGTATTGGGATGCTGATTCCGATAGGGATATAGGTTTAGCTCCTTCAGTGTTTCTTCCACTAATTCGTAATCCGGATTTTTAATACCAAAGCTGCATTCATGCTTTACACTATCTGCGAACAGCTGATAATTCACATCCTGCATTACCATATAAGAATGTGCCAGCCTTTTCTTTTCTTTAAAACTTGCCAAATCCCAGAGTATATTCCCTTCCAAAGGCTTTAATAATCCGCATAGGGTTCTGGAAAAGGTTGATTTTCCAACGCCGTTCTGTCCGGTGACCGCAATAATCTCGCCCACAGCCGCGTCAAAGTTAATTCCTGTCAAGACTTTCTGCTTTCCATATCCAATGGTTACATCCTGAAATTTTATTGTTTCCTTTCTTTTTCCCTCTATTGCTTTAACGGGTTTTATGTCTATAGGAACGGTATTATTCTGATACTCAACTGTACGAAGTCCCAGCCGCTTCCTTTCCGCTTCGCTTAACTGAAGGAATTCCTCTCTCGTCCAAATATGCTGCAATTCTCCCTGATTAAGATAGAAGATCCGATCGGCCAGTTCTGCCAGGTAGTAAATGCGATGCTCCGCAATAACCGTTGTCTTTCCCTGCTGCTTTAAAAGCTCTATATGTTTTCGTAATTCCTCTATGGACGCTTCATCTAAGTTAGAGGAGGGTTCATCCAAAAGGTAAACTTCCGGATTCATTGCATACACAGAAGCAAATGCAATTTTTTGCTTTTCTCCTCCTGATAAGGAGAAAATACCCCTTCCAAGCAGCTTCTCCAACCCAAGCTCCTGGGCTGTCTCCCTTATTCTCTCTTTCATAAGGGCTCGTTCGATCCCATTGTTCTCCATACCAAAGGCTATCTCTCCATCCGTATCCATATTAAAAAACTGAGTCTTAGGATTTTGAAACACGGAACCCACCGTTCCAGCAATCCGGTAAATTGGCTCCTCCTGAAGCCTCCTGCCATTCACTCGAATCTCACCCGACAGGTTTCCTGGGAAAAACTCCGGGATCAACCCATTGATTAGCCTGGTAATGGTTGTTTTCCCACAGCCACTGGGCCCGGTGAGGAGAATACACTCACCCTTTTTTATGGAAAAATTAATATCTCTTAATTTCCCCTCTTCTGAGCCTTCATAGGAAAAGGATACCTGTTTAAACTCAATCATAGCAAGCCTCCCTTCCATAGTAACCCCAGAATAAAATAAATTAGAAAAAAGCAAATGACTAAGGCATCCTGACCGGAAAAGCGTATCATAGTAAGACAGGTTCTCGGATTCGGATTCTCAATTCCTCTGGTTACCGCCGCAATGGATAATTCATCTGCCGTATTAGAGGCTGCCATCATCAAGGGTACATAGACACATTCTGCCGTTATAACCGGATTCTTTAGTATCCCCTTTAAGGAAGGTGAGATATCCCTCATTCTCATGGCATCCCGGATATATCTCCAATCTTCCTTTACTGCCGGGAGATAACGCAGCATCACTGCAAAGGGTATCACAAAGCTATCCGGCATATGGATACGATAAAGAGCCGCCATAAATTCCCCTGTCTTTGTTGTGGAGATCATAATTCCCGCCATAAAGCCACAGGGATAAACCTTGTTTACTAAGCCAAAAAAAGCCAGTAAAACAGCTTGCCCTACCCCCGCCCCGTTGGTAATGCTAAGCCTTGTAACCAAGTATATTGCAATATATGTAAGCAAGCCCAGCAATACATAACGATACTTCTTCAGCAAAAACCCGAATACTGCTACTAGAATAACTAGATATAATTCGTAGTTAAGGGAAGGCGCAAACATGGTGCACAGCACGCATAGGAACAATAGCATTATCTTCGTGCGGGGATCAAAGTGGATTACACTCATGCTGTAATTCCTGCCTTCTCGAACTGCTTGCGTAAAAGCTTCTGACCAATAACAGCACTTATGGAAGCAACAGCAATCGTTCCCAGTAAAATCACCGCCAGCAACCAGTTCTGTGCCGAGAGGTTCATCGTATCAATATAACTCTTTGAGGTTCCCCCACTGATCATATATTGACTCCAGCCCTCCTTATCCGCAAAGTACATGAGATACGTCCCTGTTGCTCCAAGGCTGAGACAGCAATAAGCGATTATATTCAGCAGCTTGCTTTTATATTTCTTACTGCCTGCAATCAGATCTCCTGCAATACCACCAAGGATATACCCCAAATCCATTGCCCAGTGCATCCCCATTGCGAACCAGATGACACCACATAAAATGCCTGCTATGGCAATAGGTCCTCTCTTTGGCACCTTGGCAATGAGCAGCATGAATACAGGTCCTCCCAGCAGAGCTGAGCCCAGTGGCATATAGAAGGTTAGAACCGGATTCGGCGCAAAAAAGATGCCTCCAACCAGCATGGTAACAAAAAGTAAAGCAGTAAAAATTCCGGTCGTCACTAAATCCTTAACAGTAAGTCCTTTCTTTTGAAAGCGTGACTGATTACTCATAACAAAATCCTCCTTGCATACTTCAACATTATTTAGGTAATTGCAAAACTCATTAACTGAAGCTATTGTATACACAACAGATACTATATCGAAGCGGAAGCTAAGCCCTAAGGAAGCGTTGGAGCGTAGAAATAGTATGTGTTGTGTATACAATTATAAAAGCTATATTGTTTCGCAATTGCCTATTCAAGATTATTTGACGATAGCGCCATAACATGTTATTATTTAGTTAGTTGCATCTAACTTTATAATAAAATAGCATACCCCGTTTGGTGTTTCAATCTTCTTTCCCAAGGTTCGTCTCATCCTGCTGATAAAATGTCCGATCGAGGTCTGTCATATGTGCATCAGCCGCACAGAGTAGGAGTTAATATGAACAGCAGTCTGAATGAATTTTACCTATCCATGCTAAAGGAAAGAGGATTTCTTCCTATATCAAATTCATTAGCATATCCATTCGCTTTATCAGATAAATCAGCTTTAACAAATAGATCAGTTTTATCAAATGCTGTGAATTTGTCAGCTTCTGCAGTTCTCAAATCCCCGGCGTTCCAAGCCCCATCAAATTTGAAGAAACCTACCGCTGATTTTTGCTCATTAGGACAGACCTTTGCCCTTTCGGAGGAACTTGGCTGCGGGTATTACTGGGTCTATACACAGAAGAATTTATTCGATATTAAGATCCATGATTTCTATTATCATGAAGATTACTTCTTTGAATGTCAGCTGCCCGAGTGCCTGAGCGTGACTTACTACTACTCCATGGCAGGTCATGAATTAAATCCCTATCGCCGTATGAGCGCCAACTGTATCAGAAGCTATCTTGGCGGCCAACGACCCTTTAAAGCAATGATGCATAAGAAAATACCCATACGGTCTGTGGGCATCGAAATCCTGCCGGATTATTACAAGCATTACTTAAAGGAAAAGTATCCGGAGGATTATGTGAGTCCTTATGCTGCCTTTTGTGCTATTGATGAAACCTCCAGCTTTCCAGAAATGACCCTGCTTCTAAAACAGGTCTTTGATTACAGAGGCACCGGTATTAGTGCAAAGCTTTTCTATGAGGCAAAGGTCGCAGAAGCCGTAGCCCTTATCGTGGAGCGCTTCCATCGAATGTCACTGTCCCAAAAGCCTTTAACCAAAAAGGATCTGGAGCATATTCATATTGTCACCTCTTATATGAAAGATCACGCAGCCTACCCCCTATCCTTGAGTCAGTTATCCAAAATAGCCTGCATGGGTCCAACCAAACTGAAGCAAACCTTCAAACAGGTGAACGGCTGTACCATAACTGAATATCTTCAGCAGCAGCGCATGGGACAAGCGGAATACTTATTGTCACATACTGATTTAAGCATCGCCCAGATTTCCCAGACCGTGGGTTATTCGAATGCAAGCCGATTTGCAGAATTATTTCGTAGAAATGCAGGAATTCTCCCCGGTGAATACCGAAGGATTACAAACTAAAATACTGAATGTTGAGTCATAAATCAAGTACCATATTTTACTATTTCGTAAGGTTTTTGTAAGGATATCTCAGCCATTTTTAATAATAGAATACTTGACTTATTCCTCGTTCTGGTATAAGGTTTGTAATGATAAGAACTTGTAAAATTTACGCGTAAATTAGCGTAACTGGAGGTTACCATGGGAAAACAGAACTTAACGTTATTGACTGATTTTTATGAATTAACCATGATGCA
>JAEWMZ010000134.1 GCA_023392995.1 Bacillota bacterium | reverse complement strand
GATGGTCTATTCCGAGGTTTATAATATGATGAGTAAACCGGAGGATTATGTTGGGAAAACAATTAAAATTGAGGGTTCCTACTATGCAAGTTATTGGAAGGAAACGGGGAAATATTATCATTGTGTCCTAATCAGTGATGCTACTGCCTGCTGTCAAAATGGGATTGAATTTGTATGGGACGATAATACCCATATTTACCCGGACGAATATCCTCCGGACAATACGGTGATAGAGCTGACCGGGGTGTTTGGGCTGTATGAGGAAAAGGGTGAAACATATTGTTATCTTAAGACCGATGATATAACAGTACATTGAGTTTCATGGTTCTTACACCCATTCTAAAAAACTCTGTTACATTTGCTAATCCCATCACTGCTTCCTTAATAGGTTCACCGTTCTGGTAATCTTCTGAACTAGTCTAGCTGCTCACGCACCCGTATAATAAACGGAATTTTTTAACCTTTTTGGGTTATCGGCTTTGGTGCGTTGCATCCGGTCAAGTCATCTTCCAGGTTATCAGCTCTTTGCATCAGAGGTATATGGTATTTGACTTCTAAACTTTTCGGGCTTATCGGATGTTTCCTGTATCTAATGAATGAATTACACACTAGATATAGTACACATATATGTGTAAATATGCACTATATACGATACATGTTTTTGTTTATGGTATACACTTGATTTAGTACATATTCTATGGTATATTAGACTTGAAAGATATGTGTACTATACTATTATATCATTGATGGAAAGTAGGTGTTTGTTTGGCAATAACTTTTAGAAAGCTTACAAAAATGCTTGACGAAAAGGGCATAACAACTTACTATCTCCGCATAAATAAGGTTATAGGAACCGAAACTTACTATAAGCTGAAAAGCGGAGAGGGAGGCATTGACACGAGAACTATAAACAAATTATGTGGTTTGCTAAACTGTCAACCCGGCGATATCATGGAATATATCCCAGATACCAACACGGAAACAGGAGAATAGTCTAAAAGCCTAGAAAGGAAGTGTTACCATGAGCTACCAGGAAATTGCAAAAAGTATGATTGACAAGCTTCCAGAAGATAAACTTATATTCCTAATCAATATTCTTGAGAACATCGGGGAGATATCCGGAGTAAATATCTATCCGGAATTTACACCAAATGAGGAGACCAAAGCTGCTATTGATGAAGTGGAAACCATGATTAAAAATGGAACAGGTGAGCATTTTAAGGGCTCTGCTGCTGATTTTTTCGCCATGCTTGAGGAGGAATAAGCTGTGCTTAAACTCAATACTTCAACCAAGTTTAAAAAAGATTACAAACTGTGTCAAAAACGTGGGTTAAATCTCGCTCTGCTTCAAGATGCAGTTAACATACTCCGTATACCCTCACCACTTCTGCCAAAGAATAAAGATCATAATCTAAGCGGAAATTATTCCGGGTGTCGTGAATGTCATATACAGCCAGATTGGTTGCTAATTTATCGTGTATCAGCTGATGAACTATACCTTGTCCGTACCGGTTCCCACGCTGATCTGTTCAGTATGTAGGAACATGGGAAAGGAGAAGTTTTTAAGCTTCTCTATGCAGTATAACAACTAACATGATTTTGGCAGGGTTGGCTTGTTCTGCATACCGTTACGACAGAGTGATTAAGGAAGAACGAGAAAAAGGATATGTAGATCGTTGTATTTAAAATAATACAGGAATAGGTCTGAAAGAAAATCACTTTCAAACTCCTTATTGAAGCAGTATCACAAGCAAGCCTGCGATCTGCACGGGAATAGGCATGGTGAGTAAATAAATTTGAAAATCTCTCAGAATAGCTTGTGAAGGGTTCTGAGGGGTTTTTTCTATGAAGCAAAGTAAAAAAGTTTAAAAAGTAAAAAAGTTTAAAAGTAAAGAGTTTAAATGCAAAAAAGGAAAGGATAAGAGATAAAAACACCTTAACTTTGATAAGAGTTGATGATATAATTACAGCGAATAACATAATTCAATGACAGAGAATAAAATGGATTCTTATTAAAGTAAAAAAGTTTTAATCTACCGGTAGTGACATATAGCGATAAGAGTAAATGAAATAGGAGATTATATAAATGAAACGTAATTGCAGCCTTGAAGAAATATCAGATGGCAGACTATATACAACAAAGGATTTGGTAGAAGTAAGCTGTAATAGCTGCAAAGGGAAGGCTTCCTGCTGTCACGGCATGGGAAGCTCTATTATTCTTGATCCCTTTGATGTGTATCGATTAACATCAAGTCGGGGGATACCCTTTGAGGCACTCTTAAAGGATCACGTCGAGCTTAATCTGGTAGATTATGTAATCCTGCCAAATCTGAAAATGAAAGGAAACGGAGAGGCCTGCTCTTTTCTAAATCAGGAGGGAAGATGCAGTATTCATGAAATCCGTCCGGGGATATGCAGGATATTTCCATTAGGGCGGTATTATGAAAATCATTCCTTTACCTATATTCTGCAGAAAAATGAATGCAGGAATACGTCAAAAACCCAAATGAAGGTCAGTAAATGGATTGATACGCCGGAGCAGGAGAAGAATGACCGGTTCATCCTTGATTGGCATTATTTTTTAAATGAAGTAGAAAAAGTGATTCAAAGCGTTCAGGATGATCAGCTGGTTAAAAACTTAAATATGTATTTATTAAATCGCTTTTATGTTAAGCCCTACGATGCACAAGTGAATTTTTACGAGCAGTTTATGGAGCGCTTGCAGGAGGCGAAAGAAATCATAAGGGGTCAGAAATGAAGATGGGATATTTGATTATCAGTTACAAAGTGCTATAGTTTACAGAATTATTTATAAAACATCACATCTAACAATACATTAAGATATAGAGAGGTAGCATATGAAATTAATGATAGCATCCGATATACATGGTTCAAAGTACTATTGTGAAAGGATGACAGAGGCTTTTGAAAGAGAAAAGGCGGATAAGCTTATTCTCTTAGGAGATATTTTATATCATGGACCAAGAAATGATCTTCCAAGGGAATATGCCCCCAAAGAGGTGATTGCCCTTCTCAATCCTCTCAAGGATAAGATTCTATGTGTCCGTGGTAATTGCGATTCCGAGGTGGATCAGATGGTTATGGAGTTTCCGATTATGGCAGATTATGCAATCATAAGCATTGGAGCGAATACGATTTATGCAACCCATGGACATGTATTTAATGAGGAAAAGCTTCCGCCGCTTCAGCCTGGGGATATCCTCCTGAACGGACATACCCATGTACCGAAATGCGTTAAACATACCAATTATGTCTACATGAACCCCGGCTCTGTATCCATTCCAAAGGAAGACAGCCCTCACAGCTATATGATTATTGATGAAAATGCCTGTGTCTGGAAGACGCTGGAGGATGGAGTAGAATATCAGCCGAAATCCATATAAAAAGCGGCTGTACAGATTATAGCTAGCCGCCGTTTAGATTATATCCAGCCGCCGTCCAAGGAGATAATCTGCCCCGTAAGATATTCATTCTTACAGGCCAGCTGATATGCAAGCTCCGCTACCTCCTCCACCTTGCCGAAACGGTTTGCAGGTATCTCGTCAATTAAGCTCATACGGTCCTCTTCTGACAAAAAGCAGTTCATCTCAGTATCAATGGCTCCGCAGGCAATAGCATTTACTTGAATGTTACTTGGAGCCAGTTCCTTGGCCAGCGCCCTGGTTAAGGAATTCATGCCTCCCTTTGATGCGGAGTAGGCTACCTCACAGGAGGCTCCTATGTTTCCCCAGACCGAGGAGATATTAATAATCTTACCGGATTTTTTCTGAACCATAGCGGGAATGGCCAGAGAGGAGCAATTATAAACCGAGGTCAGATTGGTGGTAATCACATGGTTCCAATCCTCCGGTGACATATCTGTAAATAATCCGATATAAGAAACGCCTGCATTATTCACCAGCACATCAAGCGTTTTATACTGCTGCTTTATCTGGCGAAACAGTTCTTGTGTCACTTTGTAATTGCCTATGTCACC
>JAEWMZ010000129.1 GCA_023392995.1 Bacillota bacterium | reverse complement strand
GACACAATGATAATATTTCCCCGTTTCCTTCCAATAACTTGCATAGTAGGAACCCTCAATTTTAATTGTTTTCCCAACATAATCCTCCGGTTTACTCATCATATTATAAACCTCGGAATAGACCATCGTACTGCTTAATTTCGTCAGGTCAACATCAATACCAGATTTTCCTTCATCAGGGCTTGCTTTTGCTGCAGCATCTTCGCCTTCAGCCTTTGCCGCTTTTTGCTCTGGAGATACTAGGTCAATCCCATTTGCTGTATTATCAGAAGCCTCTTGTGCATTATTAGAAGCTTTTTGGGTACCATCCGTAAGACTATTCAAAGTACTCTCAGCGTCCCTTGTAGTCTGTGACTCTGCCTTCTCGTTTTTTGTCACCTTCTCTTGTTCTGCTGTTATCTCTGGTTCCCCTGTAGTCTTCTTTTGCTCTGCGGCTATTTTATCAACAACACTGGTATCCTTACCGCAGGCTGACATTCCCATAATCAGAACCAAAGCCACACCTATGGTAAACCATTTTCTTATTCCTTTCTTCATTTCCCTATCCCTCCTGCCAGTTTTCCAATCCAGAAAAAGAAAACAAATACTACAATATCGATTGCTACTATCGTAGAACCAACCGGTGTCGATGCCAGAATCGATATAATTATTCCACTGCTGGCAGCAATTACAGAAATAATAACAGAGCAAAGAATCACTGCTCGAAAATTCTTAAATACCCGCATGGCTGACAGGGCGGGAAAGATAATTAGAGCCGATATCAGCAGAGAACCTACCAGATTCATTGCAAGTACAATAATAACAGCTGTAATTACGGCGACTAGCAGATTATACCGCTCAGCCTTTGTTCCGGTTGCCTTAGCAAAGGTTTCATCAAAGGTAATCGCAAATATCTTGTGATAAAAAAGCAGGAAGACAGCAACTACAATCACAGACATAATCACACTTACCCAGACCTCAGCCATGGTTAAGGTAAGGATGGAGGTGGAACCAAAAAGGGTACTGCACACGTCTCCTGAGATATTGGAGGATTTGGAGAATAGATTCATTAAAAGATATCCGATAGCTAAGGCTCCCACCGAAAGCATAGCCAGAGAGGCATCCCCTTTGATTTTCGTATTTTGACCGCTTTTTAGTAAAATGACTGCTGCTATTATAGTTACCGGCATGACAATGATCGTGTCGTTTGTAAAACCGAATACTGCGGCTACTGCGATTGCACCAAAGGCCACATGGGAGAGGCCGTCACCAATAAAGGAAAACCGTTTTAATACTAAGGTGACACCAAGCAGGGAGGAACAAAGCGCAATTAAGACACCTACAATTAACGCGTACCGTACAAAGGGAAAGGAAAAGTAATGAAGTAATGTACCGAAGATATCATTCATGCTCCTCCCTCCTTCCTTGCATGCCTGTGTTAAAGCCTGCTCCGCTCATCACATAGTCTTCTTTACTTCCCATAAATACAGGAGTTCGATTAATATGGAGAATATGCGATGCATATTTTACTGCCGCTTCTATATCGTGAGAGATCATTATGACGGTAATGCCTTCCTTTTGGTTCAGCTGCTCTATTAATTCATATAAGTCCTGAGCAGCCTTTGGATCAAGCCCCGTCACCGGCTCATCAAGAAGCAGCATTTTCTTAGTGGCACACAGTGCTCTTGCCAGTAATACCCTCTGCTGCTGCCCCCCGGATAGCTCTCTATAGCAGCTCTTTGCTAAATCATAAATTCCAAGACGCTGCAGGTTACTTCTTGCCCGCTGCTTTTCTTCCGAATTATAAAAGGGACGTAACCCGCAGCCATTTAAGCAGCCCGACAATACAATCTCCCATACCGAAGCAGGAAAATCCTTTTGCACTACCGTTTGCTGCGGAAGATAACCAATCTCTGCGGCTCTCATTCCGTCTCCCATAATTATCTCGCCGGAGATTGGGTTTTTCAGCTGGAGCAATGCTTTCATCAGAGTGCTTTTACCGGCTCCGTTTTCCCCAACGATACAGAGATAATCTCCTTTATTAACTTCAAAGTTTAGCTGCTCTGCTACAATTCTTCCTTCATAGCCCAGAGCAACATTGTTACAGATTAGCTGTGCCACATTCTACCTCTTTTCTTATTTCTTTCTAACGGACATTCGATCTTTCGGCCGCGTGGTTGCGGATGTGAAATGTTCTGCATTTCATACTACCGGTTATTCAGCCGCATGGCCCCTAAGTGCCGGAAGTGAGATGTTCTATTTTTTTCTTAATAAAGAGCTTCCTTTAATACCTCCAGGTTATGATTCATGATGTTCAGATATTTTTCGCCCTTTGCAACGTCATCTGCCGTAACTGATTGCATGGAATCCAGAACCAGCACCTTCTGATTCTTTGCTTTTGTGTTAGTTATAATGGTTTTTGCGATTTGCTGATCTGAGCTTTCCAGTACACAGATAGCGGGTAGCTTAAGCTCATCCGTTTTTTCAGCCAGGAATACAATTGTTTCAAAGCTCGCTTCCGTCTCGGCCGAGCATCCAACGAAGGCGGCATAATAATCCATTCCATAGTCCTCTACCAGATAACGGAAGGGAAACCGGTCTCCAAACAACAGGGTATTTTGCTTGGCTCCATCCACTGTTTTTTGATATGCAAGATCCAAAGCGGACAGCTTTTCTTCATAGGCGGATAAATTCTCTTCATATTCCTTCTTATGTTGACTGTCGAGCTCCGTAAGTGTAGCCTCGATGGACTTGCAGATTACTTCTGCATTTTTTAAAGAAAGCCATACATGCTCATCGTATTCTGCCTCTTCCTCTCCATCCTCCTCATGGCCAGCTCCGCCGGACTCTTCCGCTTCTGCCTCCATGCCTTCCACTATTTCTTCCTCTCTGATGCTGTCTCCCAGCACCTCCAGCAGGTTAATTACCTTCATATTCTTATTCGTAGCCTCTGAAAGGGCATCCTTTACCCATTGATCCGACTCACCGCCTACATAGATGAAGAGATCACAGGATGCAATTTTAGCGATATCCTCAGCCGTAGGCTGATAGCTGTGCAGATCCACTCCATTGTCCAGCAATAGCGTCAGTTCTGCCTGATCCGCTCTTGCTCCAAGAATTTCTTTCACCCAGTCATACTGTGGGAAAATGGTGCATACAATACTAAGCTCTTTAGCCGGAGCCTTCGTTTCAGCTTCCTCTCCTGCCGCGCCGGTATCCTTGGAACCGACGGCACAACCAATAAACGTACTCATGCACAGGCATAGTACCAGAAGCAACATGATTAATTTTTTTCTCATACGATTTATGAAACCTCCTGAAATAATATCATTAAGCAATAAACTTAAATTTTATCATATAAATATAAAATGTAGTTTTAAGCACGAAAATAACACCGGAGGTGTACCCCGATGCAGATTAATCTTTCGGTCGATTCAATTCAGAAGTTCTACCTTTAAGGTGATTAAAGTCTCTCCAGATCTGGAGATGATAGTTCTGACACAGGAAATATAAGCTGTCGCTAAGACTGCTGTCAGAAAAAAGATTGAGGATAAGAATAAGTTTTTAAAATGATTCACATTTTGTATTGCAGCTTCAATATGTGCGCAAACCTGGCACTCAATACCCGTACATTCATGCTTCAAATTCACATCAATATAAAGCAGCGAGAGTAAAGGCACACCGGATACAACTATGATTAACAAGCTTACCAATAATCTTTTCCGTAAATTCATTGTGTACTTCTCCTCTCTATCTTACTGATTGATAGGTAATTGCGAAACTCATTAACTGAAGATATTGTATACACAGCAGATACTATCTCGAAGCGGAAGCTAAGCCCGAAGGAAGCGTTGGAGCGAAGAAATAGTATCTGCTGCGTATACAATTGCAAAAACTATATTGTTTCACAATTGTCTATTTCTGATTGAACATGTACTAATGCAAACCATTTGCATTTAGAATTATACTAGCACAGTCACGCTTTGTCAATGCAGTAAAATATAGGGAGTTCGCCAACAATCCAGCTATTACCTTAAATAACCTTCTTATAAATATTTCTTCCCTTCGCTAAAACCTCTTCCTTTTACCTCACTAACACGACTAATGATAACAAAGGCATCTTTGTCGATTGCATGTACCAGTTTTTCCACTTTAGTGAGTTCTCTGCTCGATACAACGCTGATCAGAATATCAGTCTCCTGCTCCAAGTACCCGGTTTGTCCATGGAGTAGCGTTACACCTCTATCGATTTCCGAAATTATTGCCGCCTTAATCTCTTTGATCCTGCTGCTTACTACTTTAATCTGCATCTTGTTTGTTCCGAGTATCAAGAGCTTGTCTATAATGATCGTATAGGTGAGAACTAAAGCGATACCATAGAGTGATTTCTCTCTGTCACTAAAAAGTGCCTGCAAGGCAAGTATGACACAATCCGCAATATATAAGCTGACGGATACCGGAATCCGAAAGTATTTAAAGAGAATCAGAGGCGGTATGTCCATACCTCCTGTACTTGCGCCTGCGCGAATAACTAAAGCAATGGATGCTCCAATACAGATACCTCCAAAGAGTACACACAGAAGGATATCGTCGGTCAATACATAGTCTCCGGCTAACGATTGCAATAATCCTAAAGCCAACGGGAAACAGAAGGTACTAATTAAGGTGGTAAGGGCGAACTTCCTTCCCATCGCTAAGAACCCGAACAAAAACATGACTAGATTAAAGCCAAACACAAAATAAGACACCGGAAGTCCAAAATACTGGTGGATGCAGATAGCAATCCCAGTTGAACCTCCCGTAATCAGCTTAGAGGGCATTATAAAAAACACCACTCCTGCAGCATACAAAAAATTTCCAAATATAATTGTTATTACTTCAAATAAAATTCTCATTTTCTTCATCTATATCACGCTCCAATAAAAAACACGCCTGCTAAGATTTTCCCTAACAGACGTGGATCAAGGCAAGCGCCTAATACTTTTATATATTATTTAGTTCTATTTATTTACTTCTATTTATTTATATCATATTCTTTTTTAAAACTCAATCCCCCATTTTATTTTCTTCTTTATCCCTATTTTATACTTTTACCTTCTTCCTTATCCCTGCGTTTTCGCGTTTATAGACGATTATAAAATCTGAAGCTGCGAATCTTTTTAGTCCATGCACTCAACATGTACCTCAATTGGCTTTTAGTGTATGTATCGCCCGTCTAAAAAACTCCCGCTCCTTTTCCTGCTCCTCCATGAAATGATAGGAAATACACATTCCATCCTCCATTGTTGCAACTCCGATAATATGGCTGGAATAGGCTACCACCGGTGGAATGAACATCAGATTCCTAATTCCATATTTACCGTAACTCCCCGGTATATCAAGTCTGGTCAAATTGGTAATTCCAAGGTCTCTTTTTTTCGCCCCCAGATAGCCCATTGCCCTTGCAAGCTTTTGCGTTGTCACATTCTGATACAAACCATAGGTATGCAGCAAAACAGAGTCAATTAAGCAGGGGCGTAATAAGGATATAAAGTGAAGCACGAAGAACTTCTTTTTCGGTTTTGCAAGCTTATCTAAGATCTTCTGATGAAGAAGCCGCACATTTTCATCAAAGCTCACCTCATCGTTAAAGCTATGCACCACACTGGTACCGGTCGCCTGATTGGACATGGATTTATTCCCATCAGTCCGCGCATCCACTGCCATCCCGACAATGGCATCTTTTTTTCGTTCCGCTTCCAGAAATGCTCCTGCAATATAGCTGTTGATGGATACCCCAATTTCCTTTGTATGAGCATGAATCCGATTTATCTCCTCTGTGGAAAAGTACTCATATGCAATATAAGTGCTATGCTTCTCCCAATAGTCCTTATGAATCGCTTCATAATCTTCCCATCGAAATACCTGGTCAATCCGTTTCCATTTCCAATTATAATAATTTGCGTAGAGCTTTTCGGGTAATGATAACCGTGAGCCTTTTGGCAGGGAATCCCTTGTGATCAGCTTCATTGGTTTAAAAGTCAGGCTTTCTCCAGCTAATGCCCTCATCACGTCCTCAAGAAAATAAGTGATCGACTTCCCATCTCCCACCAGATGATGAGCCATAATGAGCAGCCCTAACCTCTCCCCTGATGTAAGAATAAAAACCCGCATCAGTTCCCCTTTATTGATTGCAAAGGGAAGCTTTTCATTTTGCCGCAGAACCTCCAGCCAGTCAGCTTCCGTGAGTTCAACTCTGCAGCCACTTTCCTGCTGCCGGTCATAATAGGCTTCTCCAGTCTGAAGAAGAACGATCTTAGACATGGTAGCTTCGTTGGCTGCAAACGCTGCATTGACAGCCGCTGCTACCTGTTTCGGCTTCGGATTTCCTATCAGCTGTACCCGAAAATGAATATATATATTAGGTTCAAACAAATCTGCGCGTTCCGAGCATATGTACTTCTTCATTTCCCCTCCCCATTCTGCCTTTTACCATCTATGCTTGATCTGTAAAATTGATCTTTCTTCTAACCATTCTTGTGATTTATTTTAATATGGTTCGTTCCAAATCCGCTGCGTTAATTAATTCATACTTTGTCGTGAAGAGTCTTTTCAGAGAGTAAAGATATACCACTCCCCAATAATAATCTGCAAGCTTTAAAGGATTGCCTTCAACAACACTGCCCTCCTTCTGCCCTTGTTCAATCAGCTGTGCCATGTATTCATACTGCTTTGTCTGGTACATAGTTCCTCCGGAGGAATGCGCCTCATCTTGTTCCAGGATCGCCTGTGTATTTAATGCAACTCCTGCTGCAAAGCTTTCATCGTGTTCCAGCTCGAACAGTACTTTCTTGGTTAGTCTATGGATTTTTTCCTTGGTTGAGATCGGTAGATGTAGGAGGATTTTTAACTCGTTGATCTCCTTCTCCCGCTCAATCCTCTTGTGTATCTCTTGAAACAGCTGCTCTTTTGATTCAAAATAGATGTAAATTGTTCCTTGACCAATCCCCATGTGCTTTGCGAGGTCACTAATCTTCGTACCTGAAAATCCATTCTTTGCAAAATACAAAATGGACTCATGGATTATTTTGTTTCTCATTTCTGTTCGAATTTCTTCACATCGTTTTGGCGTTTTTGGCATGATTTCATTTCCTTTTATGAATGAATATTTGTTCATCAATAAGATTATACTCTTTTCTATTATCTGTCAAGATATTCTGTCAGCATTAGGTTAATATCAACAACAGATTAATATTAGCAACAGATTAATATCAGCATTGATCGTTCCTCCCTCAAACCCGGCGGCTGTTGCTGCAAGTTATCGTTTATGGAAATAAAATATAGGCTTATCCCCGGGTATTCCTTGCTTTTCGGTCGGTTGATGTACCGCTAATAATTTAGTTTTTCATTTAATAATAACGATAAGGCTGCCCATGAAGTGATTGAAAAAAGTCAAAAAAAATGTTATGCTACCAACGGTAACTTAAATAAAATGTCTTTTTTATAATGTAATTGTAAAAATTACAATAAAGTAGATACTATATGGTGAGCTTGCTTTTAAGCTCTTTTTTATTGATAAAGAAAGGTAATAATATGATTAAGGTTGAAAACTTATCCTACTCCTTTCCAAAAAAGGATCTTTATAATAATATCTCCTTTACCCTGGAAGCTGGTCAGCAGTGTGCTTTCATAGGAACCAGCGGCAGCGGAAAAAGTACCCTGGTCGATATCCTGATGAATCCGGATAACTATATGTTCGAGGGTAAGCTGGAGATCGATCCCGATTGCCGCATTGGCTATGTACGTCAGTTCTCACAGCCGGATCAAACAGATGGAATTACAGTTTTTGAATATGCAGGCGAAAGGTTTATCAAACTTCAGCAGCAAATTGCTGCTATTTGCACTGAGATGGAAAGCACCTCGGATATGGATTCCTTATTGGAACAATATCAGGAGGCTTTTGATGCCTTTCAAGCAATTGGCGAAGATGATTTTGAAAGTAACATAAACAGAAAACTTAATCTAGCCAACTTAGGAAAGTATGAGCAGCTGCCGGTATCAAACTTAAGTGGAGGAGAATTCAAGCTGCTCCAGGTAATTAAAGAAATGCTCACAAACCCGGATTTATTAATTATGGATGAACCTGATGTCTTTTTAGACTTCGAACATCTAAATTCCCTGAAGAATCTGATTCATTCACACAAAGGAAGTCTGCTCGTTATTACACACAATCGATATCTGTTGAACCACTGCTTTAACAAAATCCTGCATCTTGAAAATAATGAGCTCCAGGAATTTGACGGCAGCTACAATGATTATAATCTTTCCTTACTTCAGCGAAAAATTGAGCTCCAGGAGCTTGCTGCCGCGGATACGCTGGAGCTAGAGAGAAATTCACAGATTATTGATAATCTAAGACATGTCGCCTCCTATAACTTTGAGGCCTCCAGAGGAAAGGCTTTAAAGGCACGGGTTAAGATTCAGGAACGGTTGGAAGCGAGAAGGATTAAGGCTCCCTTTGTGGATATTAAGCAGCCGGATATTCGTCTGACTGCCACTAATGTAAGGAAGGATGAAATTGCATTAAAGGTGGAGGATTATAGTGTCTCCTTTGATGATGTACTTCTTGAACATGTTTCCTTCGAGATAAAATCCAACGAAAAGATAGCCTTGGTTGGGCCAAACGGAACCGGCAAGACCACTTTATTACGAGAAATATATAAGAACAAGCATGATTCCATCCATATATCGGATGATACCAATATAGCGTTCCTCTCTCAGCTTCAGGGAGAAATGCTTACGGAGTCCAATACTATTCTGGATGAGTTCTTTGATCTTGGCTTTCAAACTTATGATGAAATTAAAGCTCATGTAATCAAGTATGGCTTTGAGGAGGATATTCTGGAGCAAAAGATTGGTGCTCTATCCGGGGGAGAAAAGAATTTATTGCAGTTAGCCAAAATTTCTGCCGGTAACGCAAACCTGCTGCTGCTCGATGAGCCGACCAGCCATCTTGACACTTACTCTCAAATTGCCCTGGAAGAAGCCCTCGAACGTTACGAAGGCGCCATACTTATGGTGTCACATGATTTTTATTTTATAGCAAATTGTATGGATTATGTGCTGATCATTGAGGATAAGGGCATTCGAAAGATGAGTAATCGAAAGTTCCGAAAGATGATCTATGCGAAGCATTTTGATAAGGATTATTTAGAGCTGGAGCAAAAGAAAAAGGACTTAGAAACAAGGATTGGTTTGGCTTTAAAGGCCACTGACTTTGAGCTTGCTCGGGGCTTGTGCGAAGAGCTGGAGGAGCTGATCAAGCAGCTTTAAAAGGTTTTATAATAGCAGCTCACCAGGATCGCTATGAAGTATAAGTAACAGAGGAAGGCTGATACCCACCCAGTAAATTCACGGTGAATATCAGCCCTCTTTTTCATTTCGCTTAATTTCTTTCAAAAATTTTAAAATCCTTATTGATTTTTTTGTTAGTATATGGTATAAATATAAAGCAGTCAAAATGCGGGTGTAGTTCAATGGTAGAACACTAGCCTTCCAAGCTAGATACGTGGGTTCGATTCCCATCACCCGCTTATTTTTTTGTCCATTTTTCAACAACTTCTTCTGCACTTAATTTCTTATACTTTGTCTCACTGCCGCTCGGAGGTTATCTCTTTTCCGTTTTTTCTCGATCTTCCTGCTCTCTTTTTTCTCTGCCCAATCCTTTAAATAGTGTACCTGCTCAATATCATCCCTTAATTGTTCATCTGTTGAAAATTCATCCCTTGAAAGCATTTTTACTCACTTCCTTTTGATTCTGCTACCTGACTATATTTCCAATTTGAATGAAATGATCATTTGTTTTATTGTATCATTAATAGGATTTCACTTTTTTCTATTTTTATATTAGAAAACAAATAGTAAAACTTCTAAAAAAATGAAACTTCATTATCCATTATGTACTTCGATTCGTAGCATTCCGCTATTAAATTCAATTTAATGAGAGTTATTACGAATCTCATCCCTATTTATTTATCTCTGTCTGAATTCACATTTTTTTCACGGTTAGGCTACATTTATTACACAATTTCGGCTTATAATAGCTTTATAAATAAAGGACAGCCAATTAGTAAATTAACATAGATTTTTTCATAACTCCCCTTCTACAGCCGGTTTGCAAAGCCGGCTTTTTTCCTGTCAAATGGTATGCCAATGGATATATCATTTGATAAGTCAAACTATATTCAACTATTATGTTTTAACAAAAGGTTGCTTCAGATCGCTTGTTTAAATATAAAATGCATGATATAATACCATAGAATAAAAAAAGATTTGCTCAGTATTTATTTTATGAATACTAGTACTGTCCGAACAAAGAAGCAGCACGATGCTATTAAGTTCAATACCAAATTACATATGGAGGTATAGCTCAGTCGGGAGAGCACCTGCTCGACAAGCAGGGGGTCGCTGGTTCAAGTCCAGTTGTCTCCATTTATTTCTTTCGACCAGATGAAACAGTTCATTGTTTCATCTGGTCGAAATTTTTTAACTACCTAGCTTACTTTCCAGGTGAACACGAATTCTCTACCATTCTTCTTCAAGCTTGCTTTTGAGTAAAGGCTTCACCGTTTTTTTATTCTTATTTTTAGTCTCTCTTATCATACTTATACGTTCCTTTTTCGCTTGGAAATTGGATTCTCCCTGAAGCTTTAAATAGCTCAGCCATCTTGCTTGGGTCAATATACCGCTCTTCATAGCGGCTCTGACTGCACAGCCCGGCTCCTTTGTATGGGTGCAGTCACTAAATTTGCATTTCATAATTAAGTCATTTACTTCAAAAAAGCTTTGTTCCATCCCCTCTTCTACAATCCACATGCCAAGCTCCCTCATTCCGGGCGTATCAATAATTTTTGTTCCACTATCCAGTACAATTAATTGCCGATGGGTGGTCGTATGATGACCCTTCGAATCAGTCTCTCTAATTCCACTTGTATCCATGACCTCTCTGCCTAGCAAGGAGTTTGTAAAGGTCGATTTTCCTACGCCGGAGGATCCTAAGAATACAATGGTTTTATCCGGTTCTAAATATTTCTCCAGCTGTTCCATTCCTTCCCCGGTGACTGCACTAACCGGACAAATCTCTGTGTCTCCGGCTATTTGTCTTATAAGGCCTATCTTCTCCTCTACCTCCTCTGCAAGATCGGCCTTGGTGAGCACGATGACCGGCCTGCCTCCGCTTTGCCAGGATGCAGTTAAATATCGCTCCAGGCGCTTTAGATTAAAGTCAAAGTTAAGGGACATCATGATAAATACATAATCAAAATTTGCCGCAATCACCTGCTCTCCTCTTCCTACGTCCGGGTCTTTTCTGGAAAACTTGGATTTTCTGATCTGTGTCTTCACGATCAGGCTGTCTCCTAGGGGGTTATATTCTATTTCAACCTGATCTCCCACGGTTGGAAACTCTTCCACATACTTTTCCGAATAATACACACCTGTTTTTAATCTCGCATACAGTTCTTCAACACCTGCCTGTACTTCATAGCGATCCCGATGAACCGCTGTTATAAAACCTTCTAATCTTTCTTTCAATTAGGCACCTCTCTTTTTCTGCTTATTCTGTTTGAATGCAGAGCTAATTCTCTAGGGTGATTTCTCTAGAAAGGGCATAAAAAAGCCACAGTAATAGCCCTTAGCAGCTATAACTATGGTTGGAGTCCTAAAAAAGGGTACAAAAAAAACACATCTTACTGTGTGTTTAACAACGTTAAGCTATTCATAAGAGTCTACATGTGGCATCCTAAGAATTCTATCTTATCCATGCCGAATATTCAATTAGTCTGCTGTTACCTCATTTTTCAAATTTCTCATATTCATTACTCCTTTCAAAATGACACGGTTTTATTTTGGATGAAACACTCCAATTACATTGACAATAGCATAAAGTAGTTGTTCTGTCAATCGAAAAATTCACAGGATTTCTCTTCTGCTCATTTCTGCTATCATCTGCTAACTTATGCAAATAAGAAAAAATCCTTGAGTCACTGCGAAATCAAGGCTTTCATTATTGTAGGCTTTAGCCTGCTGAGCATAGAGGAGTTTCTCTCAACAGAGAAATGGATCTATGCTCAGCAATAAAACCACCCGCTTTGCGGGTGCGGCAACGATTGTTATACAAAAAAATCACCTTT
>JAEWMZ010000089.1 GCA_023392995.1 Bacillota bacterium | reverse complement strand
GGATCTGTTTTATATCTTGCACCGGCCTTACCAATACCCAGACGGCAGGGTGCATATTGCTTTAATTCCTCATATTCCTCTTTATGCAAGGGGTTTTCCACCAAATACTGTTTTTTAATATCAACCTCTGTAATATCCGGTATAAATCCTTCCTCTATCACGGTAGCAGCGGCATTATTTGCAGCCATTACTTCCTCTTTCACTGCCTGTACACTAACAGGTGATGTTGTGCTTTTCATTTCGCCGATCACCTGTTCAATAATTTTTCTTAAATCATTCTCATTCATTGTGTCTTGCACCTCCTCTCTATTTTCTCAGGAATACGGATGCATCACCCGCAAGTGGTGTTAATTTTCCATTTTCCATAAAGCCCATCTTTTCCAGCCAAAGCTCAAATTCTTTAATCGGACGAAGTCCCAGAATCTCACGGATTGCTGCAGCTTCGTGATAGCCTGTACACTGGTACATCAGCATACAGTCATCTCCCTGCGGTACACCCATAATATAGTTGCAGCCTGCGGAAGCCATAAGCATTGCCAAGTTCTCAATATCATTCTGATCTGCCTTCATATGATTGGTATAGCAAGCATCACAGCCCATTGGAAGACCGGATAATTTACCCATGAAGTGATCCTCAAGACCTGCACGGATTACCTGCTTGGAGTCATAGAGATACTCAGGTCCGATAAAGCCTACTACGGTATTAACCAGGAATGGCTGATATCTCTTAGCAAAACCATAGCATCTTGCTTCCATGGTTACCTGATCCCAGCCATGATGAGCTTCGGAAGATAACTCAGAACCCTGACCTGTTTCAAAGTACATTACATTTGGTCCGGTGCTGGTACCTTTCTTTAACATCATCTGTCTTCCGTCCTCCAGCATCTGAGCTGTAAGACCAAAGGCTTCATTTCCCTTTTGAGATCCGGCGATGGACTGGAACATCAAGTCGATCGGTGCATTGAACTTGTCAGCTGCTTCTGTCTGCGTGGTAACATGTGCCAGAACACAAGTCTGTGTGGGTACTTCCCATTTATTTCTAAACTCGTCAAAGCTCTTTAGGATACGTGCCACACTTTCAGCTGAATCATCTACCGGATTCAAGCCTAATACGGCGTCGCCGCAGCCAAGACTGAAGCCTTCCATAACCGATGCCATGATTCCCTTAGGATTATCAGTGGTGTGGTTGGGCTGTAATCTTGAGGAGAAGGTTCCAGGTAAACCGATGGTTGTATTACAGTGTGCGATAATACGAATCTTACTTGCTCCATAAATCAAATCCATATTACTCATTAACTTACAAACCGCCGCTACCATCTCACTGGTAAGTCCTCTTGAAACACGTTTGATCATCTCGCCATCCGTCTTTATATCAAGAATCCATTCCCTCAGCTGAGCAACCGTCCAGCTCTTGATTTCATTGTAAATAGGTTCATTTACGTCATCTTGAATGATTCGAGTTACCTCATCCTCTTCATAGGGCACCGCCGGATTATTTCTTAAATCCTCCAATGTGATGTGGGAAAGCACCACCTTTGCCGCAACTCGTTCCTCTGCTGAATTAGCTGCGATTCCTGCTAATTTGTCACCTGATTTTTCTTCATTTGCCTTTGCCATAACCTCGCGAAGCGATTTAAACTCATAGTTATGACCGAATAATTTTGTTCTGAGAATCAAGTATTTCACCTCTTTCTTTTTTTATGAATCTGGTTAATTGCAAAATTGATATTGTATGAAAAGTTTCACATATCATCTCATTTCGCAATCAACGATTCTTAGGAGTTAAAAATTAATGTTTTTGTTACCACTGGGACTACGCGGCCATTTGCGATTGGTTCACCGATATCAAGGTAATCCCCTCCACCGGCATGGATACCATCAATACATATCACATCCTTTCTGCAGTCGAGCATAACGTTGATTGCATTTCCAAGAACCTTTCCAATATCATTCTCAACCACCAGTACCAAGGGATAGTTGCTTTCAATCATCTCCCCTGCGCCTTGGATAATCGCCGTCGCTAATTGCTGTACTGCCGCAAAGCTGGTATGATAATTACCGGAGAGGGCGATAGCCACCTGCCCTAATTTTCCTTCTGCATAAAACAATGGCATTTGGCGGATTAGTGAGGTTGTGACCGCTTCCAAATCAGCTTCTATTTCCTCGGGTATCTTTAAAACTGGCATATTCTTGAGTGGTAAATGCTCACGCTTGTATGCAATGGTACTTCCGCTTACTTCGGTTGTATGAGTGCCGGCACCGACTACCGTTGCCCTGATTGTCTCAGCAGCAGGAAAATGTTTTATTCCTTGGAAGTCTTTATTCTCATATATGGCCTTCCCCAACAGCACACCGATATCTCCATAACGGAACCAGTCCTGATTGGCAGGGTGGTATACAAAGTCCGCCACCCCTCCGGAGAAGGTCAAACCATCCATTACAACTTCCCCTGCTATCGGCTTCCCATCGTTGGTATACAAACCTTCATGCCAGACATCACGATGGGTCTGGTTCACTGCCATCGCAAGCTGTTCTGCCATCAGGCGGCATACTCGTTCCAACTTCTCAGGGTCAGCCTGATCACCTACCTCCAGTGGAATTCCATTGCTTTTTGCAAGCTCTTTGATCTTGTGGAAAATGTAAGTGATTTTTCCGTCCGCAATCTTTATTAATCTGCCGCCGATATCCAAACAGGAGGTTCCTACAATTGTCCCTTTCTGGAATACTGCTATGTTGGTAGTTCCTCCTCCGATATCAAGATTTGCTACCGACAGTCGCTCCTCCTTGGATATTTTATCCGTTCCAGCTCCTTTCGCTGAGAGCACCGATTCCAAATCCGGCCCCGCTGTAGCAACAACAAAGTCTCCAGCCAGGCTGCTAAGGCGCTTTAGCACCTCATCCGCATTTTTCTTTCTCGCTGTCTCTCCGGTTATGATGACCGCACCGGTCTTTAACATATCCGGGGTAATACCCGCTTTCTGATATTCCCCTCTTACGATTTGCTCTATTTCTTCAGCATCGATTTCCAGTGCGGATTTTAGCGGGGTAAAATAGATCTCGCTGCGATAAATCACCTCTTTGTCTACAATAGAAATCCGCGGCACAGTATAGCTGCTGGCAAGATTTTCTATCGTAATCCTGCTGAAGATTAATTGGGTGGTAGAGGTGCCAATATCGATACCCACGCTAAGAATAATCTCCTTCATACGCGCTTACCCTCCTTCAGGTCATTTCCTGAATAAAAGAAAAAAGTCCGGAGGTGCAGAGGGATTCCCTCTATACACTTCCGAACTTCAACACTCGGTTACCAATGCAAATGTTACGTCACATTTGCAATATCCATTATTTGATTTAAAAACTGAAGAGTAACAACCGTACCACTTTCAGAGGATTTCATTTCTATTGATCCACGGAGCCTGTCCTTAACCAGCGATCTTACGATGCTTAGTCCCAGACCATCCTTATTATTCACTCGTTCTACATCAAAGCCAATTCCGTCATCTTCAATGCATATCTTGGAATATAATTCTCCATAGGTCACAGTGATTTTAACATTCCCTTCACCTTTGCCTGCGAAAGCGTATTTGAGGGAATTTTGAAGCAGCTCATTCACGACCAGTGCAACGGAGGTGGACACGTCAGAATCGACCTCAAAATCGTCTCCTTCGATTGCCAGGTCAATATTAAAGCCCGGTGTTGCAAAATATCGTATCGTATTATTTCTGATGGTTTGAAGCACTTCACCTATTTTCACTTGATCAACACCATTCTGCGCCAGCAGCTGATGTGTGGCGGAGATTGCTAGAATTCGTTCCATGGTCTCACCCAGCACCTGCTTGGTGAGTTCATTATCACAATGTCTTGACTGCAATCGCAGCAGGGATGCTACTGTTTGCAGATTGTTTTTAACCCGATGATGCATCTCCTTGATCGCTACCGACTTTAGAATTAATTCCTTCTCCTGCTCTCTCATCCAGGTAAGATCCCGAATCACTACCGCAAGCGCAAGGTCATCCTTATCCAGTCTGATATGCCTGATGCAAAGTGTATGCTTTCCAATCGTAGTCTCAACAAAGGAATAGTTTTTCTTCTTATCCTGATACTCCGGAAGCACCAGACAGATATTATCATAAACCTGTCCCAGAACATCCTCCATATATCCGATATTCTTATACAAATCCTTGGCAGCTGAATTCCGGTAAATTACAATTCCTTCTTTATCAATGAGCAGCAGGCCTTCTTCAATATATTCGGTCAGCCATACATTCTCATCTTCCATATAGCCGAGCATGTCAGCCATTTTTTCAAAGCTTTTTTTTGATAAATGAAACTTACGGCTGGAAACATAGGGTTCATCCATTCGTCTTTCCCGAATCAACGCCCCAATTGTCCGTTCTCCATTAATGATTGGTTCCACCGACTGAATCACATGATTGCTTTCCTGCGTCAGAGCTTTCATATGCTTCGTAGATATTCCCATGGATAAGGTTCTTGTTACCGCTGGCTCATTCTCCTTCTTAGCCAGCATCCCGACCACGCTGTTTTTGTAGGAGGAGGGAACCCCTGTGGGCTTAGCCTCTGCTACCACAATCGCATCGCCGTCACGGCAGGGACAATCGATAAAAATATCCGCATCCTCCAGATTCGCAAGGGGCTGCAGCATATTCGCCATCATACGGATACTCATAATCTCTTCTTCCGTCAGCGACGTATGTCTCCTGCATAAATCTTCAACTCGGTTCATCTTTTTTTTCTCCTGCATTGGATAAAATAATCTCAGACACCCGTTTCATAGAAAGATTCTTCATTCTGCTTACATTACGAATATAATCATAGGCTTCCTGTTCTGTATACCGATTTTTATTCATAATAATACCTTTGGCTTGTTCAATAATTCTTCGGTTATCCAGTCGTTCTGAAACCTTTTCCAGATCCTTGCGCAGTTTATGAAATTCCATATTTCTTGCAACTGCTATTTCAATATTTGGAATCAGCTGTGTTTCCTCAATCGGCTTTACGAGGTAGCCGCTGACTCCATTTTGCTTTGCACTCTCTACAAATTCTCTTTCATTATAGGCCGTCAATAAAAGAATCGTCCCTGCAAGATGTTCTTCGTTAATCACCTTTGCAGCGGATAACCCATCTAAGAGCGGCATCTTAATATCCATTAGTACTACATCCGGCATATGCTGCCTGCATAACTCAATTGCATCAAAGCCATCTGCTGCTTCTCCAGGTACCTTATACCCTGCCTGCTCCAGCATCTCACGCAGATCCATCCTGGTAATCGGCTCATCATCAATAATTACAATGTTGATTTCTTTCTTTTCCATACTAAACCATCCTTAGCGTATCAGGCCATTTGGTCAAGATACTGAAACAGCTCTTCAAACCCAGTTCCTGCCATACTACTTGTTACAAATATTTCTGTAGCGCCAGCTATTTCCAAATGTTTTTTTGCTTCTTCCAGCTGCTTCTCTGATGCAATATCACTCTTTGTAACAATGCCAATTACCGGCTTTGCAAAAGAACCCGCATATGCAGGGGGAAACATCGTGCCATCTTCGGTTGCATCCTGCACAAATAGGATGAGATCCGCATCGGCTGATGTAACCATAAGTGCTCCCCGGTACTGATTTCGCTCCAGATACTCTCCAGGAGTATCAATCATGCATCCGTTTACAACATGAACAGTCTGGGTCTTATGATAGACCAAATCTTCCTCATTCAAGTATTGACATAAGGTCGTTTTTCCTGCCCTGGTTCGGCCAATCAATATAATTCTTTTACTCGTTCTCATGAAGGAACTCCTTAGGATTTTGTTATAACTGCAGGTGCAAAGCCCATCGTATCACAGAGGATGTGCATTACATCATGCAGCGAAGCCTCTACCGCTGATACATCTCCCGTTATAACCAAAGAGCCGCTAAACCTGTCCACAAAACCAATGCTCACGTCCGCAGCCTTACTCGCCACATCTGCTGCTATGATCGCTCCTTCACTTGGAGTAATTGTAAAAATACCGATAGCTCCGCGTGCATCAATCAGTCCCATCTTTGCATACAAGCTATCCACCGGATTAGCAATTACATGCGCCAGGGTTACCTGTTTGCCTGGAACAAACTCTTGAATAATCCTGGTTTTATTATCAAATTCTGTCATTCATACACCGTGCCTTTCACTTTTCTAATGACCTATTCAAAAAGTAAATAGGCCTTCTTCATAAATCATTTGAAAGTGACTTTCTTTCAAACTTCCCGACAGGCTGCCATCGGCAGCACAAACATCCGTTGTCATTTTTGAGTAAAAATGAACGCAAAAACTCCCAAGGCATTCCTTAGGAGTTCCATCACTCTTACTATCGTTACGGAGTACTGACATCGCACATCCACATATGAATTTAACTTACTAGGATTATTATATCAGCAAGTTGTTTGTTTGTCAATTATGTATAACTTATTTTACAATATGTACTATTTATCTACAATAAGTACAAAAGTTCTTATTTCCCATAGTAAGCGATCTGGAACAACCGGCGAATCGCATGATCCTCGCAAGTTCTCGGATTAGTTGCAGTACAGCGATCCACCATTGCCGCCTTAACCATTTCATCCAGACAATTCAAGAAATCCTCTTCCTTGACTCCAGCCGCTTGAATTGTTGGCGGCATATGCAGTCGATCTGTATAATTCTTAACACAGCGGATTAAATTCAGGCAACTCTGCCTTGAGGTTAAGCTGTCTACCTGCAGAAGCTTCGCAATAACCGCATAACGTTCAACGCTCTCATTGATCTCATCATATAGTCCTGCATTAAAAGAAATCACATAGGGCAGTAATATTGCATTTGCTCTTCCATGAGGAATATGAAAATGTGCACCTAACGTATGCGCCATTCCGTGATTCAATCCAAGGCCGGCATTGCTAAAGGCCATTCCTGCCAAGCAGGAAGCGTTGTGCATACCCCTTCTGGCATCACTATCCATGGGATTTTCATAGGCTTCTAACAAGTGTTTGCGAAAGAGAATAACAGCCTTTTCGGCAGCCGCATCCGTAAAATCATTGGCCTCCCTTGAAACAATTGCCTCAATGGCATGAGTCAAAACATCCATCCCCGTATCCGCAGTCACAGAGGGTGGAACACTTTTTATTAATTCTGCATCCAATATGGAGTAGTCCGGTAGCAGCTTGTCATCCACCAGCGGATATTTCACATTCTTTTTTGGATCACTGATAATTGCAAATCTGGTAACCTCGGAGCCTGTACCGCTGGTAGTCGGAATCGCAATTAAGCGACAACGTGAATGTGAATCTTCTTCCTCCTTTGCTGCAAAATACACCATTGCCTTTGCCGCATCAATTGCCGAGCCTCCACCAAAGGCAACCACTGCCTGGGGCTGAAAGTCTCTTATCATACCGGCTCCCTTACCCACTGTTTCAATATCCGGATCCGGCTTCACTTCTGAAAACTCGATATAATTAATTCCGCAATCTTGAAGAATATCCGTAACATAGGATACCTTTCCTGATTCATGCATATATTGATCGGTAACAACCATGACTCTGCTCATTCCGGAGAAGAGCTGAATTCCCTCTTCCTTGCCCAGAATGATATCCGTGGCTATACTAAATTTTTTCATCTATACTCACGTGCCTTTCTCTTTTTGATGACCCATTCCAGAAACGAATATATTCGCTTTGTGAATAGGCCTTACTGAATAGTTTGAAAAGTTATTTTTCTTTCAAACTTACTCCCTTCTTTCAAACACCAAAGCAATCGGCATTTAAAATGCTTCCTAGTCTTGTGCCAAATTTTGGGCACAAAAAAACATCTTGAACGATTCATTCAAGATGCTGCCTCACATCAAACTATATATCTGCTACACCGCAGACGTTAATATTCATAAAGAATAGCACTTTATGTCGAATATGTCAATGACTTTTTTGTGATTAATTTCACAAGCAACACTAAAGGGAATCCTGTGAAACAATTTCTCAACTACGAAAAAAGGGAGTAAGACATACGATTCTGTCTCACTCTCTTTCATGCTTAGCTTTATATTGAATACAGTATGTTATTAATGACTAATTTATCATTTTATTTTTTTAATTTATCATTTTTTTACGGCCTACCTAATCATTGGAGAATTTGGACAAAGAGATGATTCCAAGATATCCAAGAATAAAGGTAACCACCGAGAACAAAATAGAGGATACCCACCAGGCAATTGTAGCATTTGCCGGGATCGCAGGCATAATCTTATCTCTGAATATCTCTGAGGTTGACCCAAGAACGAATCCAATAATCATGCTGTAGGTCTGATGCGTATACTTATTCATTAACCACTCCAACGGCTTCGTAATTAGGAAGATACCAATCAAGGTTGAAATTCCAAGGATTCCGATATACACCACATCAAATTTTGTTATAGCTAACAGCATGGAATCATACAAGCCAAGAATCAGCAGCATATGGGAGGTACTTATGCCCGGAAGCACCAAAGCCAGAGCTATGATAATACCGGTAACCAGCAGCATCAGATAATGGAATACACCGGTTCCATTGCTGATCTCAATATTGCCCGTGGGAATGAAGCCAATAGAGATAACCACTACCAGACCAATCAAGAAATAAAACCCGGAGGATATTCTAATCCCGCCTCCCTCGCTCTTCGTTCTCTTATAAAGAGCAGGAATGCCTCCAATTACCGCCCCCAGAAAGAAGAAGGATACGGGAAATGGAAAAGCTTCTAAAAGCCATTTGATTACAAACGCCAATGAGCCGATTCCAACTCCAGCTCCAGCGACTACTTTTAGTAAAAAGATAGTATTCCCCTTAATATCCTTTAAAAAATTACTGATAGAGCTAATCAATCTGTCATATATCCCCAACAGGATAGCCATAGTACCACCGCTTACCCCCGGAACGCTCATAGACGACCCAATAATAAATCCCTTTAGCATCAAAATGAGACTACTCTTTACACTGTCCTTCATAATTGTCATTTACATCCGCAGTTGCAGATGCTTATTCTCCTTTCAAAAACTGCAAAAATTCAGGTTTTCGCTATATTAAATCAATTTAGCGTTCTACAATATGACAGTACCTGCCTGAAGCTTACACCCCCTCAGCCTAGTACGCTGGAAAA
Source organism: Bacillota bacterium (assembly GCA_023392995.1). GTDB lineage: Bacteria > Bacillota > Clostridia > Lachnospirales > Lachnospiraceae > Mobilitalea. The sequence goes on along the minus strand of JAEWMZ010000089.1, from coordinate 115 downwards.
CAAGTCTTATCACATTGTAACCACCTTAATTATTGCTATTGTATTGCAAATTTTAATCATATCAAAATGCAGTATACCATAAAAAATTGGTAAATACAATTAGGATTGGCAAATT
>JAEWMZ010000453.1 GCA_023392995.1 Bacillota bacterium | reverse complement strand
TCACTGGAGGAATTTGAGAGATTGCGTATTTCCTGTGCTACGATATGAAAGCCTCTGCCCGCCTCTCCGGCTCTGGCTGCTTCAATGGACGCATTCAATCCCAGCAGATTTGTCTGTGATGAAATGGTTCTGATAAAATTAAGAATGTCATTGGTTCCCTTCATTCTCTCACCAGTTTCATTCGTTCTGCCTAACAGCTCGGTATTCTTTTGCGCAACCTCCTGAACCCCCTGGGAAATGCTATTTACTGCATTGGACATCTGCTGCAATGCTGCTGATAATTCCTTAATGGCATCTTGAACCTCAGCCTTTTTCTTAATGCTTTTTCCTACTACAAAAACTCCAACAATATCCTTCCCCTCATAGACAGGAATTGCATAGGATTGAAAAGGCACCCCATATACTTCCTTACCCACATTCTTAACAATCGTTTTTCCTGTTCGCAGTGCCTCATAGACTGCTCCGCCTTCCGGAATCGCATCCCCTTCTTTAATCTTAAGGATCAGCTCCTTCCCTTGTTGGATTAACTGGTACTTCTCTTTATCCGTAATACCCATCGCAATATCATCACTAAAAAGTACTGAAAAATAAGGAAATGCCATTTTTAAGGAATTTAGAATACTACTTGTTTGAAAAACATCACTCATACTTTATCTCTCCCGTTATCATTTATTTGCACTGCAAGAGTGCCCTTGACCCTATTACTCATTACTCCTATGTCCATCAGTGCTGCAATCCTTTTTTTGTATGCTTTATAACCGCCAAAATTGTCTATTTTTCTCCAAATTTCTATTATGTATAATTAGAATAAAGGACGGACTGATATATGTCAATCCTATATAATACGTACGAAACACACTGCGAGACTTTGCAAATAGAAGCCGATTGACAAACGCTCCTCTACTCTTAAAACATCAGCCGCCGGCCTTTGTTTCCTCGCTGTCTTCAGCCCGCTTTTCAGACTTCCTTGCAGTGATGAAACAATATGTGTAATGATATCACTATCCTCTAGAGAATGTACACTCATTAGCTCGGTTTCGCTTTGCGGTACACACAGCGAAAAAGATGGAGGCTATATTAAGCCTCCATCTTTTCGCATTTATTTCATTATTGCTCTACTTATATTTGAATTTCATTGCTTACATCCGAAAAGCAAATTCCCCAAATTCCTTCTGCAACGGCAGCTGCTCCAGTCTTGGCATCGTAATTCCCAAGGTCTCCTTTAGTACATCCTCAACGGTCTCAACCGGGATGATGGTAAGCTGCTGCTTAACCTCTTCGGGTACATCCTTCAAGTCAATTACATTGTCTTTCGGGATTAATGCTTTGGTAATTCCTGCTCTTTGCGCTGCCAGAAGCTTCTCTTTTAAACCACCGATGGGTAATACTGCACCTCTTAGTGTAATCTCTCCTGTCATTGCCAGCTTTGAGTCAACCTTGATGCCTGTGGTTAGGGACGCAAGTGCAGTGAAGAGGGCGATTCCTGCGGATGGCCCATCCTTTGGCACCGCTCCGGAGGGAACATGAATGTGCAGGTCTCTTTCCTTAAAATTAATCGAATTCAGTGGTAATCTGGATTTTAATAAGCTTAAGGAGATTCTTGCGGATTCCTTCATCACATCGCCAAGTTTACCTGTCAGCATCACCTCTCCGCCTCCAGGCATATGGGTTGCTTCGATAAATAGAATCTCTCCGCCGACAGGAGTCCATGCCAGGCCGGTAACCACACCGGGCGGGTTATCCTGCTGTGCGATATCATGTCTGGACACCTTTCGTCCCAGAATATCCTCCAGCTGCTCTGTCTTAACTTGATATGGGATCTCTACCTTATTCGATACGATTTTCTCTGACGCCACTCTGGCAATACCCGCCAATTGCTTCTTTAATCCTCTGACTCCAGCCTCCAGCGTGTATTCACTGATAACTTTCTTCAATACATTCTCTGAAATTATCAGCTGCTCTTTCGTCAATCCATGCTCTTCCAGGGTTTTGGGTACCAAATGATCCTTCGCGATATGGTATTTCTCCTCACTGGTATAACTGGAGATCTGAATTACTTCCATACGATCCAATAAAGGTTCTGCTATGCTTTCAAGCGAATTCGCAGTGGCAATAAAGAATACGTCGGATAAATCATAGGGTAAATCCATATAGTGATCTGTAAATGTATTATTCTGCTCCGGATCTAATACCTCCAGTAAAGCACTTGCCGGATCTCCGCTGTAACCTCCGGTCATCAGCTTGTCCACTTCATCTAGCACCATAACCGGATTGTTGGAGCCGGACTTACGCAGGCTTTGAATAATTCTTCCCGGCATCGCCCCTACATAGGTTCTGCGGTGTCCGCGAATCTCAGCTTCGTCCCTGATACCACCTAGACTGAGGCGGATGTACTTTCTGTCAAGGGCTTCCGCGATGCTTTTACCAAGGCTTGTCTTCCCTGTTCCGGGAGGACCAACCAGCAAGAGAATGGAGCCTTTTTTATCCTTTTTCAGCTGCATAACAGCCAGATGCTGAATGATTCTATCCTTAACTTTCTCTAGTCCATAGTGCTGTTCATCCAGAATACGTCTTGCCTCAATCAGGTCAACCTGCTTGTTCTCAGCCTTCTTCCAGGGAAGAGATACTAACAGCTCCAGATAATTGCGTATCACATTATATTCCGTTCCATTTGGTCCCTGCGCCTGAAGCTTATCCAGCTCTTCCATAGCAGTTTCCTTAATCTCTTCCGGCATCTGTGCCTCTTCGATTCTGCTTAAATATTCCTTATCCTTTTTCGAACGGCCTTCCTTACCTTCGTTCAGTTCCTCCTGGATTGCCTTCAGCTGCTCTCTTAGCACCTGTTCTCTGTAATGCTTATTGGCTTTTTCTGAAAATCTCTCAGCCATCTGAATCTGTAATCCGATGGCCTCCTGCTGCTTTAAGAGATAATCCATAAAGCGTAAGCTTCTTTCCTTCATAGACTGAGTAGCCAGCAGCTCATATTTTTCCTCATTGGAGATCGGCATAAACTGAGCAAGATAAACAAAGAGGGAATTTAAATCCTGGAAAGTATCCAGCACGGCAATGTAACGCTCTCCGTTCGGGAACTTCTCACTGATTTCTCTTGTGATCCGCTTAATATAACTCAGCATGTCCGCCTGACTCTTCTCATCCATATCGTCAAGCTCAGGGCATTGTTCATACTGGCTGGAGATATACTCCTCTTCTATATTCAAAGACTTAACTTCAATTCGATCCAGTACCTTGATGGTAAGCTGAACCCCTTTCTCTGATTCCTGTACATCATCAATCTGAAAGGATATTCCAACCTTATAAAAATCATCCTCAGAAACACTGCTCTGATTAAAATTCTTCTTCAACGGTAGCGCAATGTTCGTTAATTCTTCATCCTCAAGAAATCTCATCTGGTCTTCACTCAGATTACTAACACTAAGCTTTGTCACTGCCCCCGGCAGTAATACTGTATTGGAGATCGGAATAACAATTCCCGTTTTTTTAGTTTTCTCTGAATTCGTCATAGTACTCACTTCCCTTTCTGGTAGACATTCATAAGTGAATGTTCGTTTAACTAAGTGTGAAATAATTGCGAGATCATCATGAAGATACATAAGAATCTCGCTCCCTTTATTCTTTTAATACTTAGGTAATTGCGGAACTCATTAACTGAATCTATTGTATACACAGCAGATACTATCTCGAAGCGGAAGCCAAGCCCAAAGGAAACGTTGGAGCGAAGAAATAGTATTCGTGGTGTATACAATTGCAAAAACTATATTGCTTCGCAATTGTCTATATTAATAATGCTTCCTGGATAATCCCGATCAGCTCTTTTAACAGCTCCGCTTTTTCCTCCTCGCTTTTACAATGATCAATTGCAATCGACTTAACCGGAGAAAATATAATTGCCATTAAATTATCATTACTGTAGTTCTTAATGATCTGATTACTCTTCATCTCTAGAATCAAATTATTTACTTTACACATCCCCTGGTTCTTCGTACATCGATTCACGAGGGAGGGGCAATTAGAAAACTGTTCTACGAAACTGAAGACTTCCTTGTTGCCACAAATGTAATTATAGTAATTGGTAATCAGTATCTCAATCAGCTGCTGACCCTGCATGTCCCGATTTATGCTATCAATCAAGTAGTCAAATATTTCTTCTGCGTATTCGTTATAGATATCCTGGAGCATAATCTCCTTATTTTCAAAATAGATATACACCGTCGCAGGAGAAACTCCGGCTACCTTAGCGATTTTCGAGATAGAGGTTCCATGGAATCCTTCTTCCAAAATTAACTTTATGACTGCTTCTTTTATACTCTTTTCTTTCTCATCATCTCTTTTTCGCATTTGACCACCTCATGATTCTATAATAAATGATCATTCATTTATTGTCAACATTAATTTTAAAGTATGAATGAACCAATTTTTCTCAATATCGCATCAAACCTTTTGGAACGCTATTCTCTTGCGAAAACGTGTCGAAACTACGCCTTCCAACATAATTTTTTGTTGATATTTGTCCCTAAAGATGATACGATATGCTTCGTGCGCTTATTGCGCTAAAATAAAATACAAGAAAGGACGTTATTCATAATGTCAACTCAATCAACACAATCAAACATAGCCAATCCAGCGCCTCTAGGCTTACTAGGATTTGGAATGACTACCTGTTTATTAAACTTACATAATGCCGGTTTTATCTCACTTTCCATCGTTATCATTGCCATGGGCTTTGCACTTGGCGGCGCTGCTCAGATCATCGCAGGCATCATGGAATTTAAGAAGAATAATACCTTTGGAGCAACTGCTTTTACAGCTTACGGGTTTTTCTGGTGGTCACTTATCTTAATCTGGATCAAACCCTTTGGCGCCGTTGAGGCTGCTGATCCGGCAAGCATGGGCTTCTACTTAGGGCTTTGGGGAATCTTTACCCTGTTTATGTTCATCGGAACCTTAAAGCATAACAGAGCAACTCAGATCGTATTTGGTTCTCTTGCTGTTTTATTCTTCCTGCTCTCCCTTGCGAACTTCACCGGCTCAGAAGGAATTCATACCATAGCTGGCTATGTAGGTATCTTCTGCGGGTTATCAGCGATTTACAACTCTATGGCACAGATTCTGAATCAGGAATATGGCAAGACTGTAATGCCTTTATAATTATATAGAAAGCTTATTGATACCTTCATCCCAGAATTCTATTTAATTGCCTAGCGATGATGATAGCCGAAGCTTTTGACTCTCGTAATTTTCTAATGCTATTATGGGAAGAGGAGATATTCACGATTAATGAATATCTCCTCTTTTCTATAGTAAAGTTTACGTGATAAGCTTATATAATTAGTGCATGACAAAATCATTCTTACAAATGTATCTTCAATGCACATCAATGCATTCATGAAATAATACCTATCTTCTTTTTCCCATTATGCAATCTTCATAGCCTTACAGATCAAATACAGAATAAATAAATGCACCGGATAAAAAGCATAGAATATGTATTTTAAATTCAATCCACGGGTTCCGTTATAAAAACGGATTATGATCAAATCAACAAAGCTTGTAATTTCCATCGCAGACATAACCGTAAGCGTAACACATGCACCAAGCATGGCTTTCACATTGCTTCTGCGCAGTCCGTATACGACGGCCACCGTTAAGACTCCAAAGCCGGAGTAATCCGTCTTTAATAAATCTGCCGCCGCCATGCCAATCATTAATAGAAGCAGATCTGCAAAACGCAGACTGGCTACTTGAAGAGATGACTTCTTGCACATAACTGCATAGACAATTAATGCAATAACCGTAAATATGATAGCAAAGACTGCTGCTATGCCTATACCAGGTTCTGCATTTGAAACTCCTATTTGACGAAAGACACCAGCCATCATTGTTACGAAGGAATGCATTTTAAAGGTAACATAACTGCCTGTTGCAATCGCTCCCAAAACCGCAAGCACTGGCAGCCAGGGCTTTTCATCTTGGGAATCCTCGACCTTCTGCTGCAAGAAACGAAAACTGATTAAGGTTAATAATCCGATCAGCAGTGTAAAGAATACGTTTTGATAACCATATTCCAGTATATGATTATTAAATGCCAAGTCAAAGGGGATTTCCGAAATAGCTGCAAACAGAGCTAAACGTATCGCATACTTAGTTACATTTCTTGTATATAAAAATCCTTGAACAAGTAAAAAACAAAAGATTGGAAATGCAATTCTGCCGATTAATCTCATTATCATATCCGCAGCATAAATCATTCCATTCTCTGCATAAAACTGCATCGTAGCTGTGGTATCTGTTGGATCAAGGTTGAACATGCCACGTGCAATTAATGTTTTATCCAAAATAGTGGCAGCCGTGTGATCAATCATCATTGTGAAAATAGCAATTAATTTTAACGTACTGCCACTTATTCCACTCTTTCTCTGAGCCCCTGCTATAGCAGGATTCATCATTGAAGTATCATTCATATCCATATCAAAGTCCCCCTATCATGTTTTAAATAACCATTTTATAACAATGATATGGTAAACTTAAACCTGGAAAAATGCAACTATTAATTAAATTCTTCCAGATAAATTCAAGCTATCATTCACAAACTATCTCTCTCAAACTATCATCCACAAACTATCAATCTATATTTCTCAAACTATCTTGTCTTAATTCCCATACTCTCTTGTTGCATAATTCCCTGTAATTGTTCCCACAAAAGAAGTGCTATCCACATAAAGGGTTCCACTGCAGTCTACGCTGTCTACCTTGCAATTTGGTCCGATGGTAATATCGGTTCCATTGACTGTTTCTGCTGTTACTCCGCTGATCTTTATTGTTGTCGCTTCAATCAGCTTAATATCGGATTTGGAGGTCTTAAATAATTTTACAATCCGATTCACAGGAAAATGTGTCTCAATGGTAATGTTATCACCATACACTTCATTTGCTGAGATACATCCATCTGCTCTAAGTACATCAGCATAGATCTCTCCTTTGGTTCTGATAACACCCTCACAGTTGATCTGCTCTGCCTCCAGTTTAGCACCTTCCTTTATATTGAAAACACCTGAGACAATTAACTGCCTTGCTCTGATATTGGACTTAAAATCAGCTACTCCCTGGCAATGCAGCCTTCCAGCCTCAACCTCACCTCCACAGGTGAAAACCCCCTCAATTTCAATATTCTCAGCTTTTATATTATCCGAACAGCTGCTGACACCTTCTAATTTAATGCTGTCGTATTCTCCTCCACTCACTCTTCCTACGCCTTCCAGCTTTAAACCTTTCATTGTATACCTCCATTTCTGCTATTCTATAGCAAACAAATTCTATCCTATTATCCTGCTAATAACCCATCTATCTCCAGGCTATCCTACTAACATCCATTGATGTCCAATTATCTTAATGGCATCACCTTAGTCTTAAGTTATTCTCTGCTGATGTTCTCTCTCGATCCTGGGTTATGTTACAAACAATCCATTGACTCCTAGCTGCCACGCTAATATCATTCATCTTTCGGTTATCCTTCTAACAATCTATTAATCCTAATTAACTGGGCACATTATTACTTAGGATCTTTCGACCTTGGTATAAGGTGTTAATCACCAAGCATTTATTTGATGAACAAATGCTTATATTTTATCTTAATTGAATCTGTTATTTCACTCAGCGGAAGCTGCTCTTTCAGCTCAATCTCGTTATCAAAGCTCATAGCTACTGAGTTTGGAGTAAAGACCGCGTGATACTCTTCACCTATTAGAAAAATCGTACAGAATATATTCACTGTTTTATGCTGCATCGCTGCTGTTACACTTTTCCTAAGCAGATTCTTCATCGCGTCCTGGGAGAGACCAATTCTCTTGGCTGTTTGTGAAATTGCAATGGTAAGCGCTACTTCAAAAAATTCAAACCGGTCTTCCTCGAATACCTCCGGTAAAATCTCCAGCAGCTCTTTGTCAATTTCATCAACCTCCATTAAATCTTCCAAGCTAATCTTTTCCACGGAGGACTCTGGGGAAAGAATCTTAGCCAGTTCCTCTAATGAATAGATATCCTTCAAATCCAATATGGATTTGATTCTGCTTAAAATCTGATCTCTCGGAAAAAAAGTCTCCTGTCCAGTATATGCTGATTGCTTTATAAACCATTCTTCCGGTATTAATCGTTCTCTCTTCCAACGATAAAGCTGTCCATAGGATATTCCTGTAATCGCCAATAAATCTTTTTTCGAAATTAAGTTCATCGATGCCACCTCCATAACGTAACATTGTTTCGTTTCATATCCAGAGTGTAACATAACAATGTTCTACTGTCAACCCGCTTTTTATGTTTTTTTACAACAAATCTGAAAATGGGTTGACACTTGGATTACTACAAAGGATAATAAACGTTATGAGTAACATTTTTTTAGAACATTAGTCTCCAAATTCAAAATAAGAAAGGGCTTACATATGAAAAACGATTTATTTACCATTGGGCGATTTACAGTGCATGGCTATGGATTAATGATTGCGATCGGAGCCATCAGCGCTTACCTGCTCGCCGAATATCGAGCTAAGAAGAAGGGACTTGAGCATGAGTTAATCTTTAATCTATTCTGGTGGTGTCTTGGTGGCGGAATCCTTGGTGCAAAGCTTCTCTATCTCATTACCCAGATCAAAGAGATCCTCGCAGATCCTTCCTTATTGCTTAAATTCTCGGAAGGCTTCGTTGTATACGGCGGTATCATCGGCGGTATTTTAGCAGGATATCTCTTCTGCTTAAAGCATAAATTGAATTTCTTAAAATATTTTGATCTTGTTATGCCTTCCATTGCACTGGCACAAGGCTTTGGCCGCGTTGGCTGTCTGTTGGCTGGCTGCTGTTATGGCGA
>JAEWMZ010000451.1 GCA_023392995.1 Bacillota bacterium | reverse complement strand
TGCATCCATGGCATTTTCAATAAGCTCTTTTACTACTGCGCTGGGACGCTCCACCACTTCGCCGGCAGCTATTTGGTTGATTGTAGATTCATCAAGTACATGAATAAGTGACATAAGCTACCTCCATCAGCCTTTACGGCGATTCTAAATACGATAAAAGTAAGTTGAAATACAACAGCAAAATAAATATAAAAACAAATTAAAATATAAAAGCAAATTAAAATATAAAACCAGATCAAAATATAAAACTAAATCAAAATATAAAAGCAGATTAAAATATAAAAATCCGCGCTTCTCCCTAAATACGGTCTTTTATTTTCCGCTGCATAAGGTACAACTTATTCATAGCATCAATCGGCGTCAGTCTCGCAAGATCCAGATCCCTCAATTCGGTAATGACATCTTCGTTACCCAACATGGAGAATAAGGAAATTTGACTGGTATCCTTTGCTTTTTTCGCTTTTTTCACATTTGCAGCCCCTAACTCCATGTTATCTTGCAATGCCTCGAAGGCGAATTCCTCCTGTACAAAGTCAGATTGCTCAGCAGCCTCCTCAGGATGGGAAAGGTTCTTCGTTTTTAAAGCCAGGTCATTCCCGGTTAGTTCGGAAACAATTTCACTGGCGCGCTTTAATACACTATTTGGTACTCCCGCCAGCTTAGCAACCTGAATTCCATAGCTCTTATCTGCTCCGCCTTTGACGATTTTACGAAGAAAGACAATATCCTCCCCTTGTTCCTTCACCGCGATGCAATAGTTATTCACACCTTCCAGACGTCCTTCCAGCTCAGTAAGCTCGTGGTAATGAGTGGCAAATAAGGTTTTAGCGCCAAGAATCTGGGTGTTGCTGATATGTTCAACGACAGCCCAGGCAATACTCAGACCATCAAAGGTACTGGTACCCCTGCCGATTTCATCCAGGATTAACAGACTGTTCTTGGTCGCATTCCGAAGGATGTTAGCCACCTCAGTCATTTCTACCATAAAGGTACTTTGCCCGCTGGCTAAATCGTCCGAAGCGCCCACACGGGTGAAGATACGATCTACAATGCTGATTTCGGCGCTGTCCGCCGGTACAAAGCTTCCGATCTGTGCAAGTAATACAATAAGTGCCGTCTGTCTCATATAGGTAGACTTTCCTGCCATATTGGGGCCGGTGATAATGGACACGCGATCCTGTCGATTGTCCAACAAAGTATCATTTGCAACAAACATATCATGGGAAATCATGCGCTCTACGACAGGATGACGGCCATTCTTAATATGCAGCGAGCCGTTGGTATTCATCTTTGGCTGGATATAATTATTCTGCTCTGCCACCAGAGCCAGGGAGGCAAATACATCGATCTTAGCAATTGCCTTCGCGGTCTTTTGAATTCGCTTTACTTCAAGGGAGATCTGATCACGAACCTCAGCAAAGAGATCGTATTCCAGTGAAAAGAGCTTATCCTCCGCTCCAAGGATGATATCCTCCAGTTCCTTTAACTCCTGGGTGGTATAACGCTCTGCATTTGCAAGGGTCTGTTTACGAATCCAGTTTTGCGGCACCAGGTTCTGATAAGAGTTGGTAACCTCGAGATAATAACCAAAAACTCGGTTATAACGAATGCGCAGGTTCTTAATCCCGGTGGCCTCACGTTCCTTGGTTTCCAAATCCATGAGCCAGTCCTTACCCTCTGTCTTCGCTCTGCGCAGACGATCCACCTCTTCGTTATAACCCTCCTTAATCATTCCGCCTTCCTTCACATTAATCGGAGGCTCTTCTGTAATTGCCGCGGTGATTAAAGTAGTGATATCCTCAAGGGGGTCCAGATCCTCATAAAGCTCCACGAGGAGACGGCTCTCAAAGTCCTTCATTAACAATTTGATGTGGGGCAGCATGGACAAGGAGGAACGAAACGCTACAAGGTCTCTTGGATTTGCGCTTTTATAGCTGATTTTACTCATAAGACGTTCCAGGTCGTAGATTGGATTTAAGTATTCACGAATTTCTTCCCTGGATATCATATGATCCTTCAAGCCTGCGACTGCCTCATGACGATCCTTAATCATATCAAAATCAATCAGGGGCTGTTCAAGAAAGCTTCGAAGCAAACGGGCACCCATAGCAGTCTTGGTTTTATCTAACACCCAAAGCAGAGAGCCCTTCTTGGTCTTCTCGCGAATTGTCTCCGTCAGCTCCAGATTACGTACGGTAGAGCTGTCCAGCAGCATGAATTTCTCATAGGTATAGGGAGACAGCTTTGTGATATGGGACAGGGAATTCTTCTGGGTCTCCCTTAAAAACTGCATTATGCAGCCTGCCGCGATCACACCGATGGTATAGTCCTTTAAGCCAAGTCCGTCCACGGTTCCAACATTAAAGTGTTCCTTTAAAGCTCTGATGCATAATTCATCATCAAAGTACCAGGGTTCTAAGGGTGACAGGGTTAAATTCCCAATATTTTTTATTGTCTCGATATTAATACCTGACACAAAAAAGGTATCATTACAGATGATTTCAGAAGGAGACCATTTATAGATCTCATCCACAAGCTTACGCTCCGTATCAACCTCAGTAACATAGTAATCTCCCGTGGTGATATCTACAATGGAGATGCCATAAGCGTTCGTGGTATGTACAATTGCCATCAGATAGTTATTCTTGGTCTCATCTAAGACCTGTGTATTTAAATTGGTACCCGGGGTTACAATACGGACTACCTCTCTTTTTACAATTCCCTTTGACGCTTTCGGGTCCTCCACCTGTTCACAGATCGCAACCCGGTAACCACGGCTGACTAATTTGCTTAAATAGTTGTCTACCGCATGATGGGGAATACCGCACATGGGAGCACGGTCCTCTTGTCCAACGTTTTTTCCGGTTAAAACGATCTCCAGCTCCTTCGAGCAGATCGTTGCGTCCTCATAGAACATTTCATAGAAATCACCTAATCGGTAGAATAAGATGCAGTCTTTATATTGCTCCTTTATCTGCATATATTGCTGCATCAGGGGTGTTAATTGAGCCATGGTGAAAATCCCTTTCCTTTGTAATCATGATGAAAACCATTACAATTATACCATATAGATACTCGATTGCAATGGTTTTACGTTTTATAAAACGACATCCTCCGCCAGGTTATCCCCATCGGCAGCGGTTGTTGCAAGTACGTCACAGCGTTCATTCATTGGGTGTCCATTATGCCCCCGAACCCATTCATAGGTTACCTTGTGGGGCTCCATCGCCTTTAACAGACGCTTCCATAAGTCCACATTCTTAACCGGTTCGTTCTTCCCGCGCTTCCAGCCCTTCTTGATCCAGCCTTCCAGCCAATGCTCGTTAAAGGCCTTTACTACATATTGAGAATCAGAGTAAAGAATTACATTGCAGGGCTTTGTCAGAGCTTCCAGTCCAACAATTGCCGCCATTAATTCCATGCGGTTGTTGGTGGTTTTTTTATATCCTCCGCTGTATTCCCTTTCATGCTCCACTCCCTTGGAATCGACATACACGAGAATCGCCCCGTAGCCTCCTGGGCCGTCCGGATTCCCCCTCGCTGCTCCATCTGTATACAATTTAACGTTCATAGTTGTCCTCCATTCCTTTTCGTAAAAAAATGTGATGAAGCGTAATAAGTCCTCTCAGGCGATCACTAATGAATATGATTGGGGATATATTCTCTAATTAATCCTACCCCATTCCCCGGTTACTAAAAACTCTTCTGCAGAAGCCTCCGCAGCGGCAGTAATATCCTTCGGGAACTGCAGCATATCCAGAAGCTTGATCGCATTCTTAGATACAGCCTTACCTTCATATAATTTATAATCGAATAATACCTCATTTGCTTCAATTCGTTCCTGGAAATGATAATTGGAATAATATTTTTCTAAAATGAGAGTAAGTTCAATATCGTGGGTTGCGGCGAAAACCAAAGCATTCTTATTTGCAATCGCTGCCAAAATTCTGGAGGATGCCGCAATACGCTCCAGCGTATTGGTTCCTCTTAGTACTTCATCAATAAAGCATAGTGTGGGGATATCCTCATTGATTATATTCAGTATTCGCTTTAAGGATTTAATCTCCACCATATAATAGCTCTCCTTTTCAAAAAGGTTGTCCCGAAGAGCCATAGAGGAAGCAACAATGAAATAGCTGGCCTTATAGCTTCGGCTGGTTGAGGTATCAATGGTCTGAGCTAAGATAGCATTAATGGCTAAGGTCTTAATAAAGGTGGATTTACCGGAAGCATTGGAGCCGGTAATCAGTACACTCCTGTGCTCTGCTATGGAGTTGGGAATCGGCTCTGCAATCAAAGGATGGTACAAGGCCTCCACTGAAATGCCCGGCTTTTCCACAGAGTTAAGAATCGGTTCACAGTAGTAAGGGAGCAGCTCCCGAAAGGAGGCGGTAGCAATCATAGTATCCAGGAATCCAATATTGGAATAGATCCTGTTTAAGGTATCTCTGTTATTCTTAAAAAAGTGCAGCAGCTGATTGTACTTGATTAAATCAATATGAGTTAGCATGCGTACATAATCCAAGATAGCGCCGAAGAAATCTCCGGAAGGATTCTTTGGTGTAACCCAGTGAGAGCCCTTCTGGAAAGCCTTAAAGATTTCACAATCCTTTTTTAAACTATCCGTATAGGTTTTTATTTCGGGAATATTCATCCGGTAAATTGCCTTTGTTCCATCCAGCAGCCGGTAAATATAAGCAAATAACATCAGATAATTCTCGATTATCTCCTTCTCTTTATAGTATTGCATAATATTATTAATGATGAAGAACAGCGTAAGCACACCTCCAACCGGAGGGTAAACAAAGATCGTGCCAATGGATGCCACTAACCCGAGGATCATAAGATAATGGGGAAGGTTACTCTTCACCTCTTTATCCCCTAAGCGGTTAATATATTCGTAAACTGAGATAACGGTCTGCTTTCCGATCGGATATAACTTTGTCTGAATATCAATCCTTTTTTCCTCATTCTCGGCGAAAAACTTCATTAAGCGGTTTCGCTCCGTCAGCTCTTCCTTGGAAAAGCAGGGCTTTCTTAAAAATGCATAGAGATACTCCTCCCCAATGGAGGTCTGAGTATTATTCATCAGCATAAAGATATCATCCATATCCAGGTCATTCCAGGTGATATCATCAACATCTTTGGCTGGATTTTTTATGGATAAATAATATGCCCGTAAGGATTCAAACATTTCAGAGGAATACTCCTGGGTCGGTACAGCTCCCCACTGCTCCTTTAACCGAACAATTAGAAAGCTCTTCAGCTTTTTATCCTGATAAATACTATAAACAATAAAAATAAACATTGCTGCAATTATCGTTATGAAAATTTCCATATATGCCTCCTTTTCGGATAAAAATTATATTTAATTATGTTACTGGAATAGCGTATTATAAACAAAAACTCATACCAACAATACGAACATACGACAGTTCTATCCAACACATCATTCCGTAATTATAATTTTTCACCTATTTATTGTCAACCCAAAGAAGGGATATTTCCACCTGGTCAGATAAAAAAGGTTGAACCTTGAGAGATTCAACCTTTTATAATAAATATTTTAATGTAAGCCTTTGACCTAATAAAATCCATATGATACAGGTTCCTGGATTTAATTACCAATATATCTTACGTACTTCACCGGTGATCTGTAGTACATATTAGAGATCTTGATACCATCTCTTGCATTACTTGCGTGAATAACCTGACCACCGCCAATATACATAGCAACATGGTTAATATAACTGGAGCTGCCATAGAAAACCAAATCTCCCGGTCTCAAATCAGAGGCTGAAATGGAAGAACCTCCTCTTGCCTGCTCTCTTGAGGTACGATTGATATAGTAACCATACTTAGCATAAATAGCTCTTGTAAATCCAGAGCAATCAACACCACTACTTAAAGAGGTGCCGCCCCATACATATCTGCCACCTAAGTATTCCTTTGCCTTATTCACAAGATCCATCCGAACCTGTGATACTCCCGAGCCATATTGAATCTCCTGAATAGATAAACCATGAACCAATTGATAGGATAAATCAACAAAATCCCTGACCACATAACCAACAGAGCCCTCTTCCGTATCACTATCCATACTAACCTTAACCCACACTTTATACTCATCATTGTCAGTAACTACTTTAGAATCCAATACAAGTAATTCTTCCCCTTTTGCAACAACGTCGATCTTAGCGGATTCCGTATTGGCTTCTGCTCTTACATTCAATCCGTCGGTATTCGCGGTAGCTACATAGAAACCAACTTCCTTCGCTAATGCGGTAGCCTCAGCTCCTGTAATCAGAAAATCCGTATTAACAAAACCTTTTAATGATCCTGAGGCTGTTTTAGTAACAATCTCAGTCCACCCGTTATCTGTTGTGGAAAGCACTTCACAACCACCATTCTTTGGCAGCTTGCCAATGATCTTATAATCTTCGCCAGCACCGGAACGAATGCATAAATTAGTGTCAACATCTGCAATTGCAATATCATTGAAGCCTGGAATCGGAATATCATCTAAGGTCAAGCTCATTGTAGTAATAGCGGTAGTTGATGAATCGGAAACCACATTAGAAGAAATACTGTCCTTGTCATACATATAACCTGCGACAGCTTCTTCATAAGCCGCCATGGCTGTCTTGGGAGCTGCTGTTAAAAATAAAGTTCCTGCGAAGCAAGCCAATGAAAGCTTTAGAAGTGTTCTGTTCATGAATTGCGTCCTCCAAATGTTTTCTTATTTTCTATCATTCGTGCATGCTATGTAATAAACAAGCTT
>JAEWMZ010000423.1 GCA_023392995.1 Bacillota bacterium | reverse complement strand
TGCATCCGATTCCTCTCTAAATTCCTTCTGCCAGGTCTGATTGGCTGCGGCTTTTTTAGCAAAGGAGACAAGGATAGTTCCCCAGTCTTTATTATTCACGATTGCATCCTGAAGCTTGGTCATGGTATCCGGTTCATATTTACGCATCAAATCGGTTATTTTGATATAATCCTCCGGTGCACCTACCGGTCTCTGGGTGGGTGTTTCATAGCTTATCTCACCAGTCACGGAATTTTTTGTGCCGGTATTGGCAATTCCTGCGATCTGTTTCATGGTATTCATAAACTCGTCTCGTTTATTCTCATCGATATAATTATTAGCGATATATTCAGCCTGAGACAGTCCCATTTCGATCAGCGCAGCACGCTCATCCTCAGTGACTTCAGTATTGTTTGTAATAAAATTGGATTGTATTAATCCGTGTACTGCATCAGCCACTTCGGAAGGCTGGTTCTTCAGAGTCTGATTTAGTGCTTCATTAATTTGGGTGGTTCCAAAATATCGGGCGGCATGATGAATGATATCAGATTCGGCTAACTGTCTGCCTTCCTGGCTTATTTCCAAAGAAGCTGCATCATGGGAGAGCCCGGGAATCTTACCATTCACCATAGCGGGTTTATCATATTGGTTTAAGCTTGGATATATCGTTGTATCGTATTGTGCGGAATTAGTAATGATCATAGGTGCCTCCTTAATTTATTGATGAAATTATACTCATTAAGGTTATCGGCAAGTTCTTCCATTTCCATTACGATATATTACAAGATAAAGTGAAATTCAAAAAAGTTGTAAGTAACTGGTATTTAGCCTCCAATAAAAAATGTTGAATAAAAAGTTAAATTATCACTTTGAGAGTATACATGGGAATGAGTGGCAAACTATATTTGCTGGTAATATTTGTACAATTTACCTGAATGATTGCAATATTTTGAAAATAATATTATTAATTAAGTTGTAACAATTAATTATTAAAAATATAACATAATAACTGAATATTTCAATGGAAATATCACGATTTATCAGATATAATATACTTAAAATATTAAAATCATATATGACCTAGATGAGTGCAAGGTATGGGGTAAAGAGCAGAGCACGTTTTATACTTCGTGGGGCATCCGGTGATCCGGAGTAGATAACCGTAGAATGAATATAAAATATTGTGCATATAGATTTTTTAAAGATACAAATTACTATTAAAATACCATTTTTTATAGTTTTCGATTAAGACAGGAGGTTGATTTGATGAATATAACCAGTAAACAAATCTATGATTCCTTAATACACGGTGCATACAATGTCATCAAGCATAAAGAAGTACTCAACCGAATAAATGTTTTCCCGGTGCAGGATGGTGATACCGGAAGTAATTTATCCTCTATGATGCGAACTATTATACAAAAGGCGGAACATAGGGGGACAGTAAAAAAGACACTGGAATCCATAGCAGATGCTTCATTGCACGGAGCAAGAGGTAATTCAGGCATCATATTCGCCCAGTATTTTAGAGGCTTAAGTGAATCAATTGAAGATAGAGAGTTGATTTCAATCAATGAGTATGCGATGGCCAACAAACGTGCTGCCCAATACGCCTATGAAGCGGTGGAAAAACCGGTAGAAGGAACCATGATTACGATTATGAGAGAGTGGGGAAGTTTGTTATCGAATGAAGATTTAGAAAAGAAATCCTTAGTAGAAATCTTTTCGAATGCATTTCATAAGCTGGAAGCGGCATTGGAAAAGACGAAGGAACAATTGCTGGTTTTGAAAAAGGCAAATGTCGTTGATTCTGGTGCAATGGGCTTTACTCGCTTTATTGAGGGAACCCTGTACTATCTAAAGAACCAAGATAGCCCGGAGCTTACTCTGCTGGATCAGGAAAAGGAATTACAAGAGGATGTTCTGCATGAGATAACCCATGAGGGGGCAGGAGATGCCCGGTATTGCACAGAATGTCTTCTGGAAAGTAAAGCGCCTATCAATACGAAAGAAATAAAGATGTGGTTGCAGCAGATAGGGAATTCTATTGTCATCGCAGGAAATCAATATAAATGCAGAATCCATATACATACGAATCAACCTGCTGAGGTATTTGATTATCTATATAATAAGGGTACGATTCTTTATCAAAAGGTTGATGATATGCAGAAGCAGGAAGCAATCGCGAAGCATAGAAAATACGAGATTGCATTGGTAACGGACAGTATAGCAGACCTTCCCCAGTCATTTATTGATGAACATCAGATTCATGTCGTTCACCTGGATATTCTGTTTAAGGATATGATTTATATGGATAAGCTAACAATCCATCCGTCAAGATTGTTAGAGCTAAGTCAGACAGAAAGAAAGCTGCCTACCTCCTCCCAGCCGAATCCAAAAAATCTGGAGAACCTGTTTGATTATCTGTCTACCTATTATCAATCCATTATTATAATGACCGTGTCCAAAGAATTAAGCGGCACGTATAACAGTTTTTTAAATGCAGCTATGAATTTCAAAGGAAAAGACAGGAAGATCAGTGTGATCAATACAAAGCAGAATTCAGGTGCTCAAGGATTGCTGGTAAAAAAATGCGCCGAATACATAAAAGAGGGATTACCCCATGAGAAAATCGTTGAGCTGATTGAGAAGAGGATTGAGAGCAGCAAAATCCTTGTTCAAGTTCAAGCAATTGATAATATGATTAAATCGGGGCGTCTCAGTGTAAGAGCAGGAGCATTAGCAAAAAGAGCAGGTTTAAAGCCAATTATTACGTTGGATGCAGAAGGAAAAGGAGCCTTGGAACGTGTTGCTTTTTCCATGGCGGGAAGCTCTAAGAAGCTGATCAGCCATGTGAATAAGCTTCGAAAAAACAATACAGTGGAGCAGTACAGTATAGTTCATGTGAATAATGAAGCAGGTGCGAAGGAGCTTGCGAAGGTATTGACGAAAATAATAGGAAAAGAACCGGCTTATATAAGCGAAACATCATCAATTGTGGCAGTAAGTGCAGGTGAGGGTGCTATAGCTCTATCCTACTTGCTTGAAGATCGTGGTACACGATAGTTTACAAAAGCTTATTTGCACCGCCGACATTGCATTTTGCAAGCAATTGCTATTACGAAAGGAGGAGTAGTTATGTATTTCGAGGATCTCATTGTTCTCTTTTTATTCTTTTTGCTTTTCTTTATCTTAGGGCAAATAAAAAAGGATAATTCCATTGTAGATATTGCCTGGGGATTAGGCTTTGTGGTTTCAGCAGGATATACATTCCTGCGTAATTCTGATATAGGCTTAAAAGGAATTCTGATTACTCTATGCATTACAATTTGGGGATTACGCCTTACCTATCATATTGGCAAACGAAATATTGGGAAGCCGGAGGATTATCGGTACGTTGCAATGCGTAAGCGTTGGGGAAGCCGATTTGTGTTATTAAAAGCCTTCTTAAATGTCTATCTGCTACAAATGATAATCCAGTATATTGTAACCTTACCAGTCATTTATGGAAATACAACAAAGCAGGAGCTTTTTTGGTATAACTGGCTTGGGTTAGTTCTTTGGGGAATTGGATTTTTCTTTGAAGCAATGGGCGATTATCAGTTAAAGCAGTTTAAAAAGAATCCGTTAAATAAAGGAAAGTTAATGGATCAGGGGCTGTGGTCATTAACACGCCATCCGAACTATTTTGGAGATTCGGCTATGTGGTTTGGTATCTTCTTAATGGCAATCACGGATATCAGAGGACTATGGATTATAATCGGTCCGTGCTTAATGACTTTCTTCCTGGTGTTTGTATCCGGGGTAAGACTATTGGAGCAGAAATACAAAGGCCGTGCCGATTATGAGGCTTATAAACAAAAGACCAGCGCCTTTTTGCCCTGGTTTCCTAAAAGGTAATTACGAAACTCAGAGGCTTAAGCTATTGTATTGCAATTGCCTATTATTCCCTAAAAGTGAAAGAAAGGAGTGAATTAGTTATGGAAGCAGTAAAAGCTTATATTATCGCATTCATTACATTTTTCCTGATTGATATCGTTTGGCTGGTTGTCGTAGCCAGGAAGCTCTATCGCCAGGAGCTTGGCTTTCTTATGAGTGATAAGCCAAACTGGATTGCAGCAGTCATTTTTTATCTGATTTTTATTTTGGGCATTGTCTTTTTTGTAATTCATCCTGCTTTGGAGAAAGAAAACTGGACATATGCGTTATTCGCTGGATTACTGTTTGGGTTTATCACATATGCAACCTATGACTTAACGAATCTGGCTACCATAAAGAATTGGCCTCTTAAGATTACAATCATTGATTTGATCTGGGGAACCTCCCTGGGAGGATTAGTTTCAACAATTACCTATTTCTTTCTTAAGAGATAAAATAAACACCCACTGGAGTAAGAAAAGGATATAAAAAGGGTTTGGAGCAGTTACAGGCTTCGTGCCCTTTTTTTATGGAGTTAGATATCTAATCAAAAAACCATTAAATTATAGTAAGATTTGTCCCATTATAGGTTGAAGCAGGATGGGATGTTTGCTATATTTAGGAAAGGAGTATCGCAGGGGGGCTTATTAGATTCATGGTAGGAGAGAGGGCATAAAAGAGGAAGGTATTAGGCTTAAGGAGGGCAATTAGGCTGATGAATTTTATTCGTCGTATGAAGCACTGGATATTTATATCATTTCGGAATACACACATACAAGCGAGGCTGATGGGAGCCTTTGTGATTTTATCAATCATTCCGGCACTAATTACAGGAACCTTTGCTTATCGTATGTCGGTGGAGGCAATCAAATCGAAGATAAACACCTATTCCAAGGATCTACTGGAGCAAATCCAGCAGAATGTGAACCGTGAGCTGGAGCGCCTGGAATATGACAGCGTTGAAATCATGTTTATGGCAGATGTTCAAAATGCACTATCTCATTACAACGAACTGAGTGAATGGGATAAGATGTCCCTGGAAATCAAACTCAGGGATAAATTAATCAATAAGTTCAGCTTCTTGCATGATGTTTCTGATGTGGTTCTTTATACGAATAAGTTTAATAAGATCGTGGCTTATGGAGGGAACGGATCTAATATTCTTAAATATAAAACGCCATATTTTGAAGAAATGATTGGAGCGTGTGATACCTTAAAGGGGGCACCTGTATGGAGGGTCAGCAATGTACAGGACGAGGTTCATGATGTAGACCTGCTCATTAACAAGAATGAAAACCGCGGAGGAATTAATCTGGCCAGAACTGTGCGGGATAAGGAGGAAGGAACCCCCCTTGGCTATATGCTCCTTCGAACCAATGAGCGGTACTTTTCTAAAATTTATGAAAATATAGATGATGAAAAGCAAAAAGTATTTATCCTTACAGAAGGTGGCGTAATCGCTTCCAGTAACAGCTCACAATTAATAACAGGTGAGCTCTATCAGGATCAATCCTTAATGTTGAAAATGAAGGCGAGCCTTGAAAATGGAAAAAGTTCCTTTAACTACACGTTAGATCAGAAGTATTTGTTGGTTTTTTCAAAGATTGAGCGAGCGGATTGGTTTATTGTCAGCTTGAGTCCATATACATATTTAAATGCGGAATCCTTAAGAATTGGGATATATTCGATCATTGTCGGACTGATCTGCTTCCTCTTAGCTATTCTGCTGTCTTTATTTATTTCGAAAAGCATCTCCGTACCCCTGCAAAAAATGGTACATACCATTCAACTTGTGAAGGAAGGAGATCTGAGCGTGTGCATGAATGATCAGAGTCAGGATGAGCTCTCCGAGGTTGCTAATCATTTTGATGATATGGTAAGTGAGATCAGCTCACTGCTGGAGCTGACAAAACAGCAGGAAAAGGAGAAAAGAACGGCTGAGCTCCAGGCCTTGCAAGCTCAGATAAATCCTCATTTTATATCCAATACCTTAAATAGTATTAAGTGGATGGCCAGTATTCAAGGGGTTGAAAATATTGAACAGCTTATCTTTTCATTAATACAAATGCTTAATGTCAGTATGGGCAAAGAAGATCATGTGGTGACGATGGAGGAGGAGCTGGAATATTTAAAAAATTATATTGTAATTCAGGAATTTCGTTACTATGACAAATTCAAGGTAAAGTTCGAAGTGGAGGAGGAGACCTTGCAATTTAAGATGGTACGCTTTCTGCTTCAGCCGATTCTGGAGAATGCAATTATCCATGGGGTCGCACCGATTGAAGGGCAGGGGTTCATATTAATCAAAGCGTATACAGAGGAGGATACGTTTAAGATTTCATTTACAGATAACGGGGTGGGCTTCTCACAGGAGCGAATTGACGAAGCACTGTGTGATAAATCAAGAAAGAAGGATGCGTTTTGCGGGATTGGTATTTCCAATGTGAACGACCGGATTAAGATGGTGTATGGTGAGAACTATGGCCTGAATATTCAAAGTCTGCCGAATATATTTACGACAGTAGAAGTGAGCTTGCCTATAGTAAGATAAAGTTCGTTTCTATTATATATAAAGATAAGATTACTTAGCGACTGAATTAAGCTGAGTTTGCTGATATCTAAAATAAAATGAGTTCGCTTATATCTAAATTAAGATAAATTCGCTTGTAATTAAATTAAGATAAGTTTACTTATAGTCTGAAGTAAAATGAGTTTGATTATCTTAAAAATTAGAATGAATTTGCTTATGGTTTGAATTAAGATAAGCTGGCTTACATTCTATATTAAGATAAGTTCACTTGTATTCTAAAGTTTATGGGATTTAGGAAAGGACGAGTATCATGTTTAAGGTGTTGATCGTTGATGATGATAATTTAACGCGTATGAATCTAAAAATGATGATTGATTGGACCCATTATGGCTACGATATCTGTGGAGAAGCGGTGAA
>JAEWMZ010000090.1 GCA_023392995.1 Bacillota bacterium | reverse complement strand
TCAATATCGCTGCATTTCTATAGTATAACATAACCCTTTCACAGAAGAAAGATCCGTTGATAAACAATACATTTTGTGCTAAAATAAATCTTGCTGCGGCAGGTATCGCAGCCTGCAATAGGAATGTAAATGGATGGGAATACAAAGGTGCCTTTTTGGGTATTAATGATAGAAGAGGGATTCCTGATGATTGCAGAAAAGAGTTATAAGATTTACATAAGATAACCGTTTTTGATACGGTCAATCGGGGATATCAAAGGAGCAGCTATGACAAATAAGAAGATTACTAATAAAAATATCTTAGCATTGCGAAAATACATGATCATAACAATTGGAGCCATTTTAATGGGTGTATCTGTAAACCTTGTGTTTGAGCCCATGAAACTGGTTACCGGAGGAGTGTCCGGCTTTGCCATTGTGGTGAAGCAATGGACGGCGGCAATTATTCCAGGAGGCTTGCCCATCTGGTTTTTTACCATGCTGTGTAATATTCCTTTATTCTTATTTGCGACGAAGATCAGGGGCGGTAAGTTTCTGATCTCTTCCATCTATGGAACCATTATCTATGTAGTATCTATGATGGTGATTCCGATTGTAGATTTACACATGGACGATTATCTGCTGGCGGCAATCCTTGGTGGTGTCATTGGCGGTGCAGGGATTGGATTGGTGTTTTCCGTGGGCTCCTCCACCGGAGGAACGGATCTGGCGGCATATATCCTGCAGCATCGCAATAAGCATATGTCGGTACCCCAGCTTATGATCTTTGTAGACGGTATCATCATTATTCTTGGCGCATTTACCTTTGGTTTGGGTAATGCATTGTATGCACTTATATCAATATTTATCTCCACCAAGGTATCAGATGGTATGCTGGAGGGCTTGAAGTTTGCAAAAATGGCCTATATTATCTCCGATGATTATAAAATGATTGCAAACGCCATTCTTCATCAGATGGATCGCGGCGTAACAGGCTTAAGCTCTACGGGAATGTATTCCAATCAGGACAGGAAAATGCTGTTTTGTGTCGTTTCCAAGAAGGAAATTATCAAAATAGTTGAAATTGCGAAGAAAATTGACCCGAATTCTTTCGTCATTGTTAGCGATGTCAGAGAGGTGATGGGAGAGGGATTTATTGAATATAGACAGTAAATTTCAATATATTCTGGCATATTATCGGTAAATCTACTTATTTTGAAATAGGATATACAAATCGTACAAAAACGAAAAATTGATTTTGGTGAAATGACATATGGCTTCCAATCGTGAAATGTTGTATCATTACGGTATGGTAATTGTACAAGAACACATGAATGAATTAAAAATTAGGAGGCTATTCAATGGCAAGCTTATCTTTAAAAAATGTTACAAAACAGTACTCTAACGGGTTTGTTGCTGTAAAAGAGTTTAATCTGGAAATCGCAGATAAAGAATTTATTATCTTCGTTGGACCATCCGGTTGCGGTAAATCAACAACTCTTCGTATGATCGCAGGACTTGAGGAAATTTCCTCCGGTGAGCTTTGGATCGGCGACAAGTTAGTGAATGATGTTGAGCCTAAGGACAGAGATATCGCAATGGTATTCCAGAATTACGCTTTGTATCCACATATGTCTGTATTTGATAACATGGCATTTGGTCTTAAGTTAAGAAAAGTACCAAAGGATCAGATCGAGAAGCAAGTACGTGAGGCAGCTAAGATTCTTGATATCGAACATTTACTTGATCGTAAGCCGAAGGCTCTTTCCGGTGGACAGAGACAGCGTGTTGCTATGGGTCGTGCTATCGTTCGTAATCCTAAGGTATTCCTTATGGATGAGCCTTTATCAAACCTTGATGCTAAGTTGAGAGTACAGATGCGTATCGAGATTTCCAAGTTACATCAGGGATTACAGACAACGATTATCTACGTAACACATGATCAGACAGAGGCTATGACTTTGGGAACCAGAATCGTAGTTATGAAGGATGGTTTAATTCAGCAGGTAGATACTCCTCAGAACTTATATGATAGACCAAAGAATTTATTCGTTGCAGGTTTCATGGGATCACCTCAGATGAACCTCATGGATGCTACTGTATCCAAGAAGGGCAATGATGTATTCGTTAACTTTGCAGGTAACTCTTTAAAACTTCCGGAAGGAAAAGCAAAGAAGGTTATTGATGGCGGATATGACGGTAAGACAGTTGTAATCGGTATTCGTCCTGAAGATATTCATGATGAAGAGATGTATCTTGCAAGTTCACCTGAGAGCGTAATCGAAGCTACTGTAAGAGTTTACGAGTTATTAGGTGCAGAAGTATTCTTATACTTCACAGTTGCTGATTCTTTAGAGATCACTGCACGTGTTAATCCACGTACAACAGCAAGACCGGATGATACATTGAAGATTGCATTTGATATGTCTAAGCTTCATGTATTTGATAAAGAGACAGAGCAGGTTGTTACAAACTAATAATTTAAGATATAGACCAGGGAACACGATTGTGTTCCCTGTTTTTTGTTCTTGTAAATAGAATGTGTAGGCTTCGCTGAATAACGCTTTCATACATTCCATAACTGCATTAGAACTAGTTGGGACGTTTTTTTATTATACGGATTTTGGGGCATACTAAAAGAAGCTCATTGTTAAGTCATTCGGATTGGCATTTTTAATTGTTTGTCTTGTGTATGTGGGTAAAGCTGCCTTCGGCAAAACATACAAAGGAGTTATAGAAGATAAATGAAGCGAAAAAGCATAACGAAAGAGCGGGTTACTGTTTCGAATTCTATATCAATGATTTAGAAATACTATAAATAAAAGTCGTATGGGAATTTGACAGCCTACGGCGGATGCACACTAGCTTCGTTGTGTGTATTTATATAATAAATATCGACAGAAAATTTAAGCGGTTTATCCGCTAATGAAACTCCTGATTGGGAAAATACGGAGAATAAAACAATAGTTCAATAAATAAACTATATAATGACATCTCAAATTTGATAGATTTATACTAAAATATTTATGCAAAATTTATAAATGTTAGTTTACTTATAATGAAAAGGGTGTTAAAATATCTTTCGTAAACATGAATTTTAATGAAAAATAGAAATATAATATAAAGGAGTGAAATCA
>JAEWMZ010000335.1 GCA_023392995.1 Bacillota bacterium | reverse complement strand
AACATTAAAGGAAGTAAGTGTATATGGAGAAAATCATCTTCCATGTCGATGTGAATTCAGCTTTTTTAAGCTGGGAAGCCTGTTACCGTTTACAGATTCTTGGAGAAAAGCAGGATTTGCGAGACATACCCTCCGCTGTAGGAGGAGACATTAAAAAGCGCCACGGAATTATCCTTGCAAAGTCAATATCAGCAAAAAAATATGGAGTCCGCACAGGTGATACGATTGGGGAGGCACTTAAGCTATGCCCCAATCTGACCCTGGTACCGCCCCATTATGATCTCTATGAGCGTTGTTCGGAAGCTTTTGTGGAAATACTGAGCGAATTTACGCCTAAGGTAGAGCGCTTTAGTATTGATGAAGCCTATATGGATATGACCGGGACGACAGGACTGTTTGGAGCCCCGGTCGCCTGTGCACATATGATAAAGGATAAGATACAACGGGAGCTTGGCTTTACAGTCAATATAGGAATATCGAATAATAAATTACTGGCTAAAATGGCTGGTGATTTCAAGAAGCCCAACCTGGTGCATACCCTATTTCCCCAGGAGCTGGAGCGAAAGATGTGGCCACTGCCTGTAGGTGATTTATTGTTTGTAGGCCACGCTACTAAGCGTAAGCTGTATAACCTTGGGATCTTTACCATAGGTGCTCTTGCGAAGACGGATTTGAGGATACTAAAAGCTCATTTTGGAAAGGTTGGAGAGGTTCTCTGTGCCTTTGCCAACGGCATTGATGTATCCGTAGTGACACAGGAGGCGCCACCCAACAAAGGCTATGGTAATACCAGCGTGATTCCCTTTGATGTAGATAAGGCTGATACAGCCAGAATGATACTGCTCTCCCTGGCAGAGACTGTCTGTACCAGATTGCGGGCGGATGGTGTAATGGCCGGTGTGGTGGCAGTCAGTACAGTGGACTTTCAATTTCACAGCACCTCTCACCAGATGACACTATTGAACCCGACAAATACTACCAATGAGATTCATCGATTTGCCTGCCAGCTCTTTGAAGATATGTGGGATGGCAGAACTCCGGTTCGGAATCTCGGAATTCATACCAGTCGGGTTGTCCCTGCTACCAGGGTTCGTCAATTGGATCTTTTTGATATGGATCGGTATGAAAGATTGTCTAAGATGGATGATACCGTAGACTATATTCGTGACAGATATGGAAAAGATGCTGTTGTTCGAAGTGTATTTGTAAATAACGGTATCTATCACATGTCAGGAGGTATTTCCAGAGAGAAAAAATGTCCTAAGTATGAGGGAGGTATTCGGCAATGAGTAATGTACCTGTTTCGGTAGATGCATTTTTTAGTTTGAGAGGAGAAGTCAGGCCCAGATATGTTTGCCTGCAGGATGAAGAGACGCATCAATTGTCTACCTATCGGCTCGAAGTGGAGTATTCGAAGGAAGAAAGCTATGCCGGTATCTCCAGCATACTCTTTGGCTGCTTTATTGAGCGTAATGGCTGCCAGGAAAGGATTAAGATACGGTTTCACAGACACACGACCCAGTGGGTTATCCTTATGTAGACCTCATTAAAAAGAGCAGAGATTTGTTAAAATCTCTGCTCTCCTATGATTCTTTGTAATTCTAATAGTTCTGCTTTTGATAAATCCTGATTTTTTAAATACTCTGTTAAGAAGGTAGATAAAGAACCGTTATACAATTTATTGAGTAAAACTTTTGTTTCAATTGCCTGAACTGTTCGCTTTGAGATTGCGGCCTTACAGATAAAGCCTGGCTCTTCCCGCTTTATTGCACCCTTTTCAATCAGACGGTTTATAACGGTATACGTTGTGTTCTTTTCCCAGCCTATATATTCCTTAATGATCTTGGAGATATCTTTTGCAGCCAGAGTCTTGTTGGACCATAATAGCTCCATTACATTAAGCTCTCCTTCGTGAAGGCGTATATCTGGTAATGACATGTTTTTTGGCACCCCTTTTACGTTAAAATGTTATTCTACACATATAGAACATATAATCCGACCTATGCTTTCTCCGTTCATGTGCCAGATTTCTTAGCTTCGATATTATGGAAATGATATTAAAACTTTATCTATATATTAAATATGTAAATTGATTCACATATCGAAAACTCGCATAAAAACAGGTACTTACAAATGTAGAATAAAAACTCGGGAAGGTGCGAACAAATCACTACACTGGTAGACCGTCGCCTGTATTACAATACTATATTATGGTAATTCATTTGTCAACAGTTTTTTAATAGATTTGTAAGAATTTAGACAAATCCTGGAAATGAATAAAGGATAACTAAAAAATATTATCTCAAAGGCAAAATAACGCGTAAAAAGGAACGTACTTTATACCGGCTGAAAAATCAAAATTTTTAGAGGATACTTTAATGGAATATGGAAATTCACACTTCTGCTTCAAAATGCTGATACTCTTTGAGCGGGTCTGTTCGGACTCAAAGATTTCAACCGGGAATAAGGTTTGCTCTTTTTGAAAAATAAAATCCACCTTTGCTGTAGAATCAGATTCCCAGAAGGCAAAGGGATAGTTCTTTGCTTGAAGGGTTTGAGCTACATAGTTTTCCAGTAAAGCTTTCTTTTGATAAACAGATAAGTGATCTTCCACTACTTCTGCCAGCTTCGTATGAAGCAGCCCCGTATCGGATAAATATAATTTAAAGTTTGTATTTAACTCTACATTTCTCCAATCCTCAGACAAAAAGGTAGTGATAGGGTCGGATAATTGTTCACTGCTGATCCGGTTGCAGCTTAGAATAAAATGCTCTTCCATAAGTCTTCGGATGGCATCCTTATACATGGCATGTGTAGTACCCTTTCGGATCAGTTTATACTGAAATTTCTTATTTTCCTTTAGCAGCTGAAGAGGGATACTATCATATACTTGGTTCATTTTTAAGGCATCACTGTCAGCGTTATCTCTGATAATCGAATCGTGGTAGGAGCCAATCAGAAAATTATGCTGCTCCGTTATATTAACCGTCGCCATGAGATTCAAATATTCATTGACCATGGCTGGCATACCACCAATCTGAAGATAAAGCTGATGCAGCGCCAGCAGCTCCTTATGTACAATGTCAGGAATCTTACGATTCGACTGAAAATGTGTCAAGATAGACTCAATGTACCATTCATTACCGGTGGCGAGGAGAAATTCATCAAACTCCAGCGGCCTCACGCTGAGCTCCTTCAGATAGTGAGAATACTCCTTCTGACAGTGAGAATAATCTTTCGAGAGGAGACGGCTGGAAATACAAAGGATAAACCGGAAGACAGAGGATAAGCATTCTGTTTTTAAGAGCTCCAATAATGCAGAACAATAACTAATCTCATCTAATATTAAGATTCTGTCTTTGTTTGATTCCTCCAGATTAATATGAAAATACGCTGCCAGCGCTGACACTAACTGATCCCCGACTCCTGCCTGAAATAAAGTCAAAGCCTTTGGTTCACGTTCCAAATTGATATAATAAATGCCGCCAAAAAAGGCCTTGGCAAAATCATATGCCAGATATGTTTTGCCCACGCCCTTCGCTCCGGTAAGCAGTAATTGCTTGCCTTTATCTTCTGTTTTCCAACGAATTAGTTCATCAATGATTTTTCTTTTCAAAGAAAGTTACCCCTTATGTCTTAATTTCTTTAACAAATCTTGAAAATAATCAGGAAGTGGTGCTTGAAATTCAACATATTCCCTTGTGGTCGGATGGATAAAACCAAGTACTCCGGCATGTAAGGCCTGTCCCGTAAGCTGGAACGGGTCTTTGGTTGGTCCGTATACAGTATCCCCTAACAATGGGTGATGGATACTTGCCATATGAACTCTGATCTGATGTGTGCGTCCTGTTTCTAAGGAGCATTCCACCAGTGCATATTGATGGCTAAAGTTCTCTAATACGATATAATTGGTAGCGGCAGTTTTGCCATTTTTATGGTTCACAGCCATCTTCTTGCGATCCTTCGGGTCTCTTCCGATGGGAGCCTCTATACGGCCATCTTCCGTTTTAAAGGTATGATAAACAATGGCTTGATATTTTCTTGTAATGGAATGTACCTTCAGCTGATCTGCAATGAATTGATGAGCCTTATCATTTTTGCAGGCTACGATGACACCTGTGGTATCCCGGTCGATCCGGTGAACAATTCCCGGACGCATAATACCGTTGATTCCGGAGAGCTCTCCTTTGCAATGATGCATTAGTGCATTTACCAGTGTACCACTTGCATGGCCTGCGGCTGGATGCACCACCAGTCCCTTCTGCTTATTTATGATGATGATATCAGCATCTTCATAAATAATATCGAGAGGAATGTCCTCAGGAAGGATTTCAGGCTCTTTTAATGCTGGCACTAGGATTGTCACCAGGGTTCCGGTTTTCACCTTTAGATTAGACTTTACCGGCTTATCTTCGGCAAAGACCATACCATCTTCAATTAGTTTCTGAATATAACTGCGGGAAAGTTCGGATTGAATGGAAGATAAATATTTATCAATTCGGA
>JAEWMZ010000264.1 GCA_023392995.1 Bacillota bacterium | reverse complement strand
GCGCTACTGTTGGTATGGCCGTTGGCGCTACTGTTGGTACCGCTGTTGGCGCTACTGTTGGTACCGCTGTTGGCGCTACTGTTGGTACCGCTGTTGGCGCTACTGTTGGTACCGCTGTTGGCGCTACTGTTGGTACTGCTGTCGGCGCTACTGTTGGTACTGCTGTCGGTGCTACTGTTGGTATGGCCGTCGGCGCTACTGTTGGTATGGCCGTTGGCGCTACTGTTGGTATGGCCGTTGGCGCTGCTGTTGGTGCTATAGTCGGTGCTGTAGTCGGTGCTGTAGTCGGCGCTATTGTTGGTGCTGTGGTCGGTGCCGTCGGTACAGGGGCAGGTACCGTAGTTGGTACACTAGGAACCGAGGTAGGGGTAGCAGTCGGCACTACCGTCGGTGCGGAATCATTTGAATCCGATTTTTTACCGTAGGTAGCACTATCGCCTGCATTAACTACCTGGCTGGCAGCATTGTCTGTTACTATTTTAATTTGATCCTGTGTTTTATTATCGACACTCACTCCCACAGTTTCATCTGTACGATTAATGGTAGAGCCTTCTGCCCCCTTATATAAGGCAATTTTAGTATCTGCCTTCATATCAAGTGTTATAGGTACTGAGGACGATAAGACACTCCCCACTGCCGTGCCTTCAACAGTTACCGCTACATTTGCACTACTCCCCGACAGGGTGATCTGAGAGGGCTGCAGCAGGGTTAACTTATCTACTTTGCCATGAGCAACTATATTCATATCACTGGATGGCTGATCAATTATGAGTTCCTTTATATGCGAGTTCTCCTGGATAATAATTCTTGCCTCGACACTATCCAGGTAAATGGTATTACCATCAGCGAATTCAATCCAGGTAGAAGGCTTTATCGCTTGAATAACAACATTTTTAAAGCTTCCTTCGTTGGTTATATCTGCGTTCGGAGCATTCACAAATATTCTTTTCGTTTTATAATTACCTTTTGCAATCTTAAGCTCAATTTCTTTCTCTGTAGTAATATTAATTAAAGTAGACTTGGTATCTCTCAATGCTGCATCAAGCTGACTCTGAGTTGCTACTAATGCTTCCTTCACATTGTTTTCCACAATAATCGTATACCATTGGCTCGACGCCGTTACATTTTTTGCATTGTCTTCCTTATTTTTTAACCATGAACTATAATTACTCTTGCTTTGAAAGCACACCGCACGGATTTGGAAGCTGCCCTTCTTAGCGGGAGTAACTCTTCCATCCTCAGAAACTTTTGTATCGGATTTGTCTGATTTGATCTCCCATCGTATAATATCCGAATACCTTGCATCAGAGCCGTCTTCTGTATTTAATACTTCAAAACCAAATTTCAGCTCTGAGCCGGCCGAAACAGTCTGTCGATTATAGACATTACGAATAGCAATATTCTTAATTTTATTTCTCACTATAACCGTAGCTTCCTGCTTCACAACCGTAGTGTCCGACTTTGTAATCTTACAGTAGATATACGCAGAGCCGACTTCCCTTGCAGTTACAACCCCTGTTTTCTGGTTGATTGAAACTGCGTTAGGATCCCCCTTTTCTTTCATGATCCCCCAAGAATACTTTGCTCCTACACCTGCATTTCTGACTTTGAACTGAAAGGTACTCAGCTCTTTATCACCCAGATACAGATACTTTTTAGTAACATTCAGGTAACCACTGCCTCCAGCAGCCGCCTGGACAATGCCCATCTTACTATCCTGAAGGTTAACCGCCAGAATAGACACCAGCAGAAGCACCGCCATAATCTTTTTCCGGATTTTTTTCACACTTTTTTTTCCCAAACCTATTTCTCCTTTGTAATTGTTTTAACCATAATTATTTTCATAGTTAATAACACTTTAGTATGGCTGCAATATACTGTCTATAGTATATTTTTCTCAATTTTTCTATAAAATTACGATAATTCAAAAATTTAATAAATAATATCAATTTAAACAAATAATACCTTTTTAATAATCTAAATTAACTTATAATATTATATTTATTAAATTAATGCCTGAAGCATTTGTCTGGAAGTCAATGCGGATATAATAAAATATGCTATTCACGGCATATGTAAAATAATTCCAAATTCAGGTATAAATCTTATGGGGGTAAATGGTATTAAAAAGTTTAAAAATGAATTAACAAAGTGGGATAAGTTTGATACAGGAAAATTGAAGCTGCTAGGATAACAAATTATTTTCTAATCAGCAAGGACGGTGGAACCGGAGGGGGTATTTTCAGAAAAATGTATGATGAGTTTTTACTTAAAGCGAATAATTTTTTATTCCTAAAGGCTATTGAAGATATCGGAAAACAATACCTACAGCTTTCAGAACAATGGGATGCTCTGGCAGATTCTTTGTGAAACTTGGGTGAAACCGGACACATTAAATTACTTAAACTTATGAGCTTTCAAATAGAGAATCTATATCAAACAGAGAAATCCTTGTTAGAACAACTATATTATTGTATTGAATATTAAAATCTTACGTGGCACCTTCTTATTGATGTATCATCAAATGGGCGTACTAAGAGCTTGAGTCATTAAAATTGGATGCGCTGGAGATAAAAATCGAATCCGTTCTTGAAGTTAATGGATAATGACAAAAATGCCAGTTAAATCAAACAATGCTGCTTTTTTTTGAATTATTTTCAATTGCATTTTACTAAGAGGCACTTGTATAATGTCTACAAAACGATAAGAAGGGTGCGTAGATGAAATGCTATATACAAAATCAGAGCTTTGTAAAATGGCGGGAATATCAAAAGAAACACTGCGTCATTACATAGATAAGGAATTAATTAAACCAGCCAAGATATCAGACAATGGCTACCGTAAGTTCTCCGCTGAGGATGTTCTCCATCTATGGGAGATTCGATTAGGAGCTTCTCTGGGACATTCCCTCTCCCACATAAAGGAGAACCGTAACAGCAGCTCCTTAGAAGATTTTTATGACGATTTAAAACTTAGAGAAAAAGAGCTACACCTTCAATTGGAGGAATTGCAGCATCAAATTGCTATGGTGGATGAAATAAAACATTATGTTCACCAGGAGCTAGTTTCCAAGGATATGATTACGATAGAGAGCTCGATAGCCGTATATCGCTGTACCTATTCTAAAAATCCCTCCAGCGAAAAACACTTGGAGATCTTTGTGAACGCATTCCCATACACTAGCTTTGCCGTAGATTATGTAATAAATAAATGCGGGGATTCTTATCTGTTAAAGCCAGAACTAGCATTATATATTGTTGAGAGTCGCAAATCAAAGCTGCAGCTGGAATCCTACGAAGAGCTGGAATATGTTCCATCCATGGATAGTATCTGTATGACAATCGTTACAGATGCACCTCTTTCCTTAACCTACAAAGATTTTCAGCCGCTCTTCCTGGAGCTGAACAACAGACAACTAACACCAAAGTCTAACATAATATGCAGTGTCTTCTATCGTCAAAGAAACCGTGCGGTAAAAGCATATTTGCTAAAGTGCAGGATATTAGTGTGAGATGCAGAGCATCTCACATCCGGCATTGAGCGACCATACGGTCGAATGTCCATTAGTGTAAAACACAGTACATTTCGCATCCGGACCCCGGCGACCTAAAGGTCGCATGTCCGTTAGTGTGAATCGCAGAACATTTCGCTTTCTCATTGAGCATCCTATGATCAAATGTCAGTTAGTATAATTATTCTATTTCTCACTTGACCGTGTTGCGACCACACGGTATAAAATGATGACGAATCAGCTCAAGAATTGTTAAAATATTAGCAATCTTTGAACTTTTTATATCATTTTATTACTTAGGAGGAGAAAGAGATGAAAAGATCGTTGTTAAAGCTATTCAGTGCATTGCTTCTATTCTCTGTGATATTTGCAGGGTGCTCATCAAAGAATAGCGAACAGCAGGCAAACAGTAAGGATGTTGCTGGTATATACCAGCCAGGTACCTATGAGGCAGTCGCAAAAGGCTTCGGCGGAGATGTAAAGGTGACAATTACAGTTGATGCGAACACCATTACGGAAGTATTGATTGAAGGAAATCAAGAGACTGACGGGGTCGGTTCTAAGGCTGTTGATCAGCTCCCGGCAGCTATTAAAGAAGCGCAAGGAGCCGATATCGATGGAATATCTGGGGCGACCATGACCAGTAATGCGATTAAAACAGCCTTATCTTCTGCTCTTGCATTAGCCAAAGGAGAAAGTACAGCAGCGGTCTCCGTCAAAATGAAGCCCGGCACCTACACAGGCGTAGCTCAGGGCTTCGCAAAAGCGGAAACCTTATCTGTACATGTAAAGGTAAATGAAACTTCAATTGAAAGGATTGAAGTGGAGCAAGATAATGGAGAGACTAAAGTAATCTTAGAGACTGTGGAGGAAACATTAATTCCGCGTATGCTTGAGTTGCAATCCGTTAGTTTAGATGCAATCTCAGGTGCTACTGTTACAAGTAATGCCATAAAAGCTGCTACAGAAGACGCCATTAAGCAAGCCTTCACTGCAGCAGGAACAGATTTAAAGGCTATTAACTCCTTCTACGTTGACACACCACTCGTTGATGCCAATAAGGTATTGAATACAAAAGTGCTTGTCATCGGAATGGGTGGCTCCGGTATCGCAGCCGCTACAAGTGCTGCCGAAGAGATGTATGAAGCTAACAATCAAGATGCATCAAAGGTGGAAATATTAGCAATTGATAAGGCTGGAAAATATGGCGGAACTTCAGCACTTACCAGTTCACCGATGGCAATCAATCCACCGAGTATGGTAAAAGAAAATGGTTCTGATTACGTGGATGTTAAAGCATTGCGCAAAGACTGGCTGGATTATACGAAAGGGGATGCCAAGGAAGCGTTAATTGATGTCATGTTAAACAAATCCGGTGAAACCTTAGATTGGTTAATGGGCTTAGGCTTTGAGTTTGCAAAGCCGGTAAAAGGATTTGGTACACCTTATGATGTTGTATGTTATTATGGCGAAGGCTTAGGAACAGACAAATCTACGGTCGGAATGTATTTTGATAAAATTATCGGCCGCTATACCTCCCTTGGCGGCAAGTATTTGCTGGAGACAGAAGGCACTGAATTAACAACAGATGCTAATGGTGTGGTAACTGGTGCAAAAGCTGTTGGATATGACGGAACCAAGTATACCATAAATGCAGATGCAGTAATTTTAGCAGGCGGCGGCTTCGCCGGTAACGCAGATATGCTAAAAGAATATTTAAGCGATGAATACTTTCCCTTAAAAGGTGCCTGGAATGTATACGGAAGCACACAAAATGACGGAAAAACAATTCAGATGGCACTTGGCCTCGGCGCTGGTACTTATAATATTGGAGTACCACCTATGACCCATATTGGTGGAGCCGCCCAAATCATGCATGATTTTGAAGTAAACAAGATTGACGGTCAAATTGATATGTGGATCGGGCGTACTGCGACCTGGTCATTGAATGATATTCCGATGATTATGGCCGTTGCACCAGATACCATTGCGGTTGGAAAAGACGGAAAAAGATTTACCGACGAAAGTGGTTTGGCTATGATGGAGCCCTGGAAGGCAGGTCCTAAGTATTATACGATTTGGTCAGATGCACGGATCAAAGACATAGTGGAACATGGTTTTGAATATACCTCTACCGGATTATTCATTAATCAAGGTGGTGTTCCAGCGATGGAACCAATGCCTAGAATCTACGAAGTGTTGGAAAAAGCAATGGAATATGGCTTTGTCTATAAAGCCGATACCTTAGCTGAATTGGCACAGGTACTCGGTATGGATGCAGCAACCTTGGAGAAAAGTGTAGCAAACTACAACTCCTATTGTGAAACAGGTATTGCAAATGGAGAGATTGAAAAAGTAGATCGCATTTATAGTCCGGAAGGAGCCGACTTAGGGGAAGCACATTACCTTAAGGGCATTGGCAGTGAAGGTCCCTATTATGCAGTGACCGGAACCCCCTATACTTACAGCACAGCAGGCGGACTTAATATCAATGAGAACTTTGAAGTTTTAAAACAGGATGGAGTGTCATCCATCCCTGGGCTGTATGCCGTAGGCACCGACAGTATCGGAGTTCTGTTAACCGAACAAAAGGAATATGTGAAATACGGCGGAGCCGCACAAGGCTGGGCATTTACCTCTGGTAAAGAAGCTGGACGTATTGCGGTAGAGTATGTAACTAAGAAATAACGGCTCTAAGAAATGGCAGGAACGCTGATAAAATTAAGCTTCCTGCTATTTTCCTGATATATTATATGTCTATAGCCTCTATACACCAACAGCTTGCTGCGTATTTAAGAGTTTATCACTTTCTTCCAATGATTCTATACCACCTAAAGTATATTAAAAATAAAAATAGTTGTAAAAGACAATTTTCAATTTATCCCTCTTGACTTTATTGTAAAAAAGTAGTAATTTTAAGAACAAATAACAAAGGCAATGAAAAGAAAAGTAGACAGTGGGATATGTTACAGAGAGCTTTTATGGTGAGAAAAAGCACAGAATACATTGTTGAAAATGGTCTTTGAGCCGCGTACCGACTACTTTTTTTGTATAGGTTGCGATGGGAGTGCCCATTATAGCACCAGAGTATCGAAGTAGTTCCGTACTCGCTAAGGTCTATATTGTGAGATATAGATAAATTAAGGTGGTATCACGAAGCATGCTAGCTATCGTCCTTGAAATAGAAGTAAGGGAGGGTAGCTTTTTCATTATTAATTTTGACAAATGGGAGGAAGGAACAATGTTAATAAGAAGATTTGAACATGCGGATGCACGAAATGTTGCTGAATTGATTAACCGAAATTTTTTTGAAGTAAATATAAAAGATTACACCAAGGAAGAGTTAAATGCCAGAGCATTTGATGAAGAAAAAGTACGGACAGTTGCTGGATACGCTCACATGTATCTTTGGTGCGCTGATAGTGAAATTGTTGGTTGCGGAGCAATCTCTAGTTATTGGGGTAGTTTAGAAGAAAGTATTCTATTAACTATTTTTGTTAAGCCAGAACTGCATAAAAAGGGAATTGGTAAATCAATCATTGAAACGTTGGAACAAGATGAATTATTTTTACGTGCCAAAAGAATAGAGATACCAGCTTCAAAAACAGCTTGTGAATTCTATCAAAAAATGGGGTACAGCTACAAAAATGGGGTAAAGCAATTGGATGATGAAGGGCATTACAGAATGGAAAAATTCAGATAATCGTGATTCAAGAACTTATGACGAAATATTATGCATAAATTTTAAAGGAGAATGTATGGTTATTAAATTATATCAAAACTCAAAATATGGATTTCCATTAATCTCTTTTCTTTTGATGCTCACTTGCGCAATTGTGACCATATCTACCGCTTTTCAAAATAAGCTATATTATGTATTCTCACTGAGAAGTAATCCCTTTTATTTTTGGCAGGTATTTAGCGGTATATTTGAACATTCTATCTTTCCAAGCTGGTTTATATTGCCACATTTTTTAGGAAATATGAGCATTGTTCTCTTATTTGGCATACTAATTGAACGATTACTAGGTTCAGGTAAAATGCTTATTCTAACTACTCTTGGAGCAGCTTCTTATGTAAGCTTATTTCAAGTAAGATTTATAGGGCAAAACACCTCCGGCTCTGGTGCCTCCGGGATTGTTTATAGCTATGCACCTGTTGCTCTTTATATCTTATGGAAGTTTGTAAAAAAGGTAGAGTATAATCATCGGAAGGACATTTCACTCTACCTTTTGGGCTTTGAATTTTTATTTATTTGGGGCTTTGTCACTGCTATGTCATCCTGGACGGGAACAAATATATATCATGTTGTTGCTACTATAGCAGGCATATGCTTTTTATTGATTTTTAAAAAGCATGTTAATCTCAACCTCGATTATGTACTTGCTGTACCAGGGACAAAAAAGAAAGAGCAAAAAAACAAATGGATTTATTGTGCCTTTCTCCTTCCTGTAGCAATGCTCTTGATACTATTTTTATACACGAACCATTTCATTAACGATATATTTATCGACCCAATCAGCATATCCTCTCATGACACGATTCAAGACATTAAAAACAATAACAATGAAATCAAACTCGATTTCGAAAACCCTATCACGGACTTTAATAACATTTGCACTTCCGGCTTAGATGCTTCAAAAATTATATATTCCCAAGACAGAAAAGTTCTTCATATTCTTTTTGAAAATGGTCTTCATAGCCCTTACGAGATAAAGCTTTCTTCTGCTTATGATTCCAAAGGGCGCGTTGTCAGGGACATTTTTATTTCTATCAAAGAGTAGTTATGACAGTAATTATATGAGAACTATGTTTTTATACTCTTGAAGTAAAAGCCTCATAGTTCTTACCCCTCAATAAGCTGATACCCCTCCCAGCTGACTGCTATGGCCTGATTATCTGTAAGCGGTATGTGGATTAATGGCAAGTCCTCTCTTGCTGGTGTTTGCTCGTTACAGTGTACGTCCAGATAAGCATTGAGTAAACACAGCCCCGAGGTCCTTGCCTCATAGACCTTCCCAATATTCGGTGTAGCAATCAAACTTCCTGCACTTACACCTACATAGACTTTATTTGCAGTCACCATCTTCTTTATGATTTTAACGAATTGCGCTTCCTTGATACAACGAAGCAAATAATCTGTATCACCACCTGTAAAATAGATCACATCATAAGACATTGCTTCGTCTTCCTTCATGCTGCCGTCAATTTCATAGACATGAATTCGCTCCTCTTTTACCCCTATATTTATCAATTGCTGTTTACATAGCTTTGCCAGCTCTCTCGTCTCCTTGTCGACTGCTGCTGTAGGGACAAAAAGAATATTCGCCTCATCTACCGGCATTTCGAGCATGCTCAGGAAACACTCTATGATATTTGATTTGGGGGTTCCATTTTGGTTTTCAAAGCCCGCCGATGTTAAAAGCACTTTATTCCATACATTTTTACCACTTTGCGCTGCCCACCTGCGACAGGCTTCAACCCGCTTTCCCTGTGGTACATCCCCATGCTCCGGATCAAGGTAGGAATATTGAATCAGCTTAGGGCACGGAATAAGCGCACATTCCCCACAATGAGTATATCCCTTCTCCTGACAGCAGATCGCAATGACACATTCCCCATGGAAAGGGTTCCCCATCGTCTCAATACATCCGCCGCATCCGTTTGATTCTTTCCAGGCACAGCCGGTGCAAAAGAGACCGCAACGTGAATCAGCCATAATTAATCCACCTCCAGTTCCCCTGCAGTCTCCTGCCAATCCACCATCAGATTATACCTTTTTGTACGGAAACGAAGTACACAGTAATTGGGATCATCCGCTCCGCTAAAGTGATTCTCCAAGCCCGAGTACCAGTTCTCCTTCTTAATCTCAGGATCTGTAATAATCTCCATCGTTCCAACCAAAGAGATATTATATTCTCCTCCGGTATTGAAGCAGACTGATGCGCGATCACAGCCTCTAATACGTTCCGCTTTATTGCTGTACAGTCCGCTGCAGAAGGTAATATATTCAATCCCCTCTGATGTGGATGCTGTAATAGTAGATATGGTTGGGTAACCATTCTTATCGATCAGCCCTAACGCACAGTAGGATGCCTCCCTCGTATTTTTTTTGATAATTTCTCCAGCTTTTTTGATAATTTCTTCGTTCATAGTGTAGCCTCCCTTTTCTTTTTTCTTTTCATAGTTGAATTACCTATCCTTGAATAAACTTAACTATCTTTTTCTCCTGAGCATCCGGGTTTAATCTGATGATTTGTTCCGTTATTTTCTGCATTGCAATCTCTCTGTCTATTTTTGCTGCTTTGTCAAATACCTCTTCTCCCCAAAAGCTTTCTGTGGTACAGAACACAGTTGAAGACCAGCCGTACTCTTCCCCTTTTTTTGAAATTTTCTGCTGCCTGCCGCACATGGTGAGATACATTTTCATTTGAAGCTCTACTAACGCTTTA
The DNA here is from genome assembly GCA_023392995.1 of Bacillota bacterium. Classification (GTDB taxonomy): domain Bacteria; phylum Bacillota; class Clostridia; order Lachnospirales; family Lachnospiraceae; genus Mobilitalea. Next base: position 7,142 of record JAEWMZ010000264.1, on the reverse strand, counting down.
TCAAATTCCGATTTTTCTTCTTTTGCAAAAGCAGCTAACACCTTAATACCATGCAGCGGAAGAGTTCCATAGTCTTCGATTGCCTTATAAATTCGTTTTGCCGCATTACTGATGGTTCCCTCCTCATAGGCTTCCTCGAAAGACTTATTACCTCTTCGGATAGCGAGAAAATAAGGCACCCATTCTTTCACCAAATATCCGCTCTTCTTATTGAAAACTTTCGCATATGCGATATCCCTGCGCTCATCCAGTACACGCATACGCCATTCCCAGGGGTCTGTTTCCCTGTCGCCGGTATGCCAGCAAACTGGTGTCTCATAAGATGGACCTTCATTCCAATTCCAGTTGATCACGGAAAATATCCCTTCACTATTTCCCCCACCCATGGAAAATCCAGCTTCTAACAGTACTGTTATAAAATCCTCATAATTGGTAATACGCCGTTCCATACTAACGGACATTCGACCTTTCGGTTGCGGGGTGCCGGATGGCAAATACTCTGATTTCAAACTATCACTCCTCCTTTTGTATAAGCAATCAGATGCTCTCTTCTCTTCGTACTCTTTCATAGCCCGGACAATTTTATGGATCTTCGACTGCCACCTCTGATAAAATCCTAACACAGTCAACACGACAACAGCATGTCCTGTTTATTTATAACTCATAAATATATTTTCTGCGATCCGCTTAATGGACTCTGCCATTTCTACCGGCTCCAATACCTTGGCTTTATCCCCAAATCCTAAGATCCATGCGATTGTAAATTCCATGTTGGTATATCCGATCTCAAGCCGGAGCTTCCCACCCTCTGTCTCTGTATAACAACATGGACCATAGGTATCAACCAGCTGATATCTCACGGAAGGATCAAATAGTGCCACCATTTTTTTTTCATCAGGGAAACATGCATTAAAATCCCTCTTCCCCGGTGGGATCTCCCTGGGGATAAAGGTCTGCTCACACACCTTTAAATCCCAAAGCCTTGCCAGCTTGAACATACGAAAATCCTGGCGGTCAATACAGTAGCCAAACACATACCACGCCGTCCATTGAAAGATAACAAATGCAGGTTCAATTCTTCGATACATCTTCCCTTTTTCATAATAATATTCAAACTCAATGTACTGTTGTCCCAGAATTGCCTTTTTTATCATCTCTATCTTTTCTGTCAAACTGCCCTGGTAATGGGAAGCCAAATCAATCACGACAGGTTCCTGAAGGGAGAGCATCGCATCCCGATTCACAGAAAGTTTATCAAGGGTTCGTTCAATTTGTGATTGTTCCGATACACTTCCAATCCCTTTCAGTGCAGCAATAATCCCTGATAGCTCTTCCGCGCTCAAGAGACTATTATCCAGTTTATATCCTTTGGCAATAGAAATACCACCTCCGCCGCCCTGGCGAGTAATAATCGGGATGCCCGCCTGGCAAAGAGCATCAATATCCCTGCCGATGGTACGGCGGGTGACCTCGAACTTATCCGCAAGATAAGGTGCCGTCACCTGCTCATTTCTTAATAAAACCGTGAGTATTCCCAGTAAGCGGTCTAATTTCATGTTGTACCTCTCTTAATCTTAATATAAATAGGGAATGCGAACTATTAAAACAAACTTTACTTTTCTGTACAATATGGATTGCTCTGAAACGCTTCTCTTTCATTACTTAGCTTCATTATATCATAGAAACACGACAAGTATATGTCTTGTTTCCTGCGATCTCAATATTATTTATTTCTTATTTTCTGCTGTCGCAACGATCTGATGGCTCCGATCCGAATCGCCCATATTTAGGGCATTTTCTTGACATTCCCAATTTTAAGGGTATAATTTACGGTGTCAGTGGATGACAACTTACATATCAAAGGAGATATATATTATGCAAAAACTACAAATTAGCAACAGGACAACTCGAACATTATTACTGGCATCCATCTTTTTCTTGACTCTGTGTCTATCCGGCTTGGTAAAAACACATGCTGAGGCAGCAACTTCTGTTAACTACAAGATGCAGAAGAAGACTGTTACCTATAAAGATGGGGATAAAATAAGAGGTATTGTCTCTTATCAATATCCTGTAATAGAAGGAGATTCCATCCAAATCGCTGAGCTTAATCAAATGATGGAGGATACTGCAAATGCCTTTATGGCAAACGACGCAGCAAAAAGTATCAAAGAATATACCCAACAAGCGATTAAAAACAAAGCCTTTACAGATGATAAAGAACAGTATTACATGAAGACCACCTGTAAAGTAACCTATAATAAGGATAATATCTTAAGCATTCACTTAAAAGAAATGTGGTATGCCGGAGGAGTATATAACCAGTCTGATTACGGCTATACCAATAATATAAAGACAGGAAAAGCGTTAAATCCAGTAGAAGCCATTGGAGGAACCTCCAAGCAGGTTAAGAACAAAGTTTTAAAAAGTGCCAAGGCTTACTTTAAAAAGAATTACAGCGAAAGCTTTGATTACTTATGGGAAAATGCTTCTGCCAGCCTCAATTCCTATGATGTAATGAAATATAAATATTATTTAGTTCCAGGTAAAGCACGTATTTGCTTCGAAAGCTATGAATTGAATTGTGGATCTGATTTTCAAGAATTTTCCGTAGCCAGTAAATATAAATAAACTATATTACATCCAGAAGTAGGGCTCTGTATTAAAGTAATTTCTTATTAATATCTTTTATGCCCCTCAGCTTCGTTATTCTAATCTCCGAAAACCTTGTAAATCAATGTTTTCGGAGATTTTTATATATTATTAAAATTTCCCGTGCTGCATACGGCGTTAACAAAAAACCTATTGCAGTGACCTATAATTGTGATATAATGAAATAAATTTCATTCCATACAATAATTCGTTAACAAATTGACAAAAGGGGGGAATCACATGAAAGATTATACTGTTCGTTTGACAGTAATAGACCGAATGATTTTGGAATCCTATAAATCAATGCTGGATGGACTGGCTAATTACTTAGGGGATGGTTATGAGCTGGTGTTACATAGCCTGGAAAATATGGAACACTCTGCAATTAAAGTGGTTAATGGTTTCCATACAGGCAGAAAAGAAGGCGCTCCTATTACAGACTTAGCCTTAGCTATGCTAGGAGAAATACAGGAAGACAAAGACAAGGAGTATGTCTCCTATTATACGAAAAACAAAAATGGGGATCAGTTAAAGTCCGCTACGCTCGCAATTCAAGGAGAAGGCTCTAGAATAATTGGACTTTTATGTATTAATTTTTACTTAAATACACCCTTTGCGGATATACTATCCAATTTTATTCAAATGGAAACAAAGACAATTAGTAAATCTGAAAATTTTGTTGCCAATGTAGATGAATTAATTGAGTCTTCCGTTGAGGCAGTACGAGCAGAGGTTGAGGCAGACACGCAAATCCGCCAATTGCTAAAGAATAAGGAGATAATATCTCGATTGTACCATCAGGGTATTTTTGAATTAAAGGATTCTGTTGTAAAAACAGCACAGCATATGGGTATTTCAAAGAATACCGTTTATATGCATTTGAGAAATCTCCAAGATAATTAACTATCTATACTCATACCCAATTTTGGGTATAGAATTGCTTACCTCACTCCATGGTTTTATATAGTTTCAAAAACTCATTGACTAAAAAATGATTTATCAATATAATAAAATTTAATTTAGTCAATATACACATAGAGGAGAAAATTATATGATTACTATTAATACACAGAATGCACCCGCCGCAATAGGTCCCTACTCACAGGCAAAAGAAGTGGGAAATTTAATTTTTACTTCCGGTCAAATCCCATTGGATTCCATAACCGGTGAAGTGGTGGGAACAGACATCTCAGCTCAGGCAGAGCAATCGATTAAAAATGTCGGAGAAATCTTAAAGGCGGCTGGCACCAGCTATGACAAAGTAATAAAAACTACCTGTTTTTTAGCAAATATGGAAGATTTCGCAGGCTTTAATGAAGTCTATGCCAAGTACTTTACAGAAAAACCAGCTCGTTCCTGCGTAGCTGTTAAAACCCTTCCCAAGGGCGTTCTAGTCGAAATTGAAGTCATTGCAGAAAAATAAAAACAGGAAAACAGCTAGCAAAGCGCTTGCTTATAAGCAGGCGCTTTTCTTATGTTTCTTCCAGCAGGAAGCGAAAGCATAACTGAAATAAAGTATAGCTTTACCCAGTGCAAGCATCCTTAAATCAGTAAAAATGCACAATAACCTCAAGCTATTTTCGACAAAAACCACGGAATTCACATTAAAATATCTTTCTATATTGTATTTATTCCGTTCTTATGCTAAAATATATTTTAGCATAAGAGTGAAATAAATTTCATTATTTAAATGCCAACCATAAGGAGGAAATATGAATTCTATAACGAAAACATGGAAAAAATTAGGTTTAATTCAAAAGATTTTAATTGGTATGGTGATTGGTCTTATTTTAGGTCTGACTGTACCCCAATTCACCGTAATCAGTCTTCTCGGTAATATGTTTGTAGGTGCACTAAAGGCTATTGCACCAATCTTAGTTTTTGTGTTAGTATTATCTTCTATTGCATGTGCAAAAGCAGGATCAAATGGCAATATGAAAAATGTTCTTTTCCTTTATGCGCTAGGTACAGTGGCCTCTGCTCTCGTTGCAGTTATCGTAAATAGCATTTTTCCTGTCAGCTTAGCATTAAGTTCTGAATTACAAGTAACAGCAACCGAAGTTACAACAGATATTGGTTCCGTATTACATACCCTTTTGATGAATCTGGTAACAAATCCGGTATCAGCCTTATATAATGCGAATTATATCGGTATACTATCCTGGGCTGTTATCTTAGGGATTGCTTTTAAAAGTACCTCCGATGGAACCAAAAAGGTTTTATCCGATGTTTCAGATTCTGTTTCTCAGGTTGTAAAGTGGGTAATTGCCTGTGCTCCATTTGGTATCCTTGGCCTTGTTTTCACAACAATCTCCGAAACCGGTATCGCTGGCTTTGCAACTTATGGTAAAGTATTAATCGTGCTAGTAAGTTGTATGTTTGGTGTGGCTTTAATATTAAATCCGCTCATTGTATTCCTGACAATTAGGCAGAATCCATATCCACTTGTTTTCAAATGTCTGAAAGAAAGCGCTATTACAGCCTTCTTCACCAGAAGCTCTGCTGCTAATATTCCTGTTAACATGGAGCTCTGTGAATCTCTTGGGTTAAACGAGGATACCTATTCCGTAAGTATTCCCCTTGGGGCAACCGTTAATATGGCTGGTGCGGCGATAACGATTACCACTATGGCTTTAGCTGCAGTAAATACTCTTGGCATCTCTGTTGATTTACCAACCATGCTCGTACTAAGTTTAGTAGCTAGTGTATCTGCAGCAGGTACCTCCGGCGTTGCAGGCGGTTCTCTCATGCTGATTCCTCTGGCATGTAGCTTATTCGGTATTTCTAATGATATTGCAATGCAGGTTGTTGGAATTGGTTTTATCATAGGTGTTATTCAAGATTCCTGTGAAACCGCACTAAATTCATCTACCGATGTATTATTTACAGCTGCTGCTGAATTTAAATTATGGAAGAATACCGGTAAGGCTCTTCCTCTCTAAGAATTAATACAATAGATACAAGTAATAAAATCTAACATAGATTAGGAAGGATCCGTTTATGTCGTTTATCAGTGTTTTTGATGTAATTGGCCCCAACATGGTAGGCCCTTCCAGCTCACATACTGCAGGTGCAGCTTCCATTGCTCTATTAGCTAAAAAAATGATTCCCGGTAATATTATCAAAGCCGATTTTATTCTCTTTGGTTCTTTTGCCAAAACCTATCGTGGACATGGTACTGACCGTGCCTTATTAGGCGGAATTATGGGGTTTGCTACTGACGATTTAAGAATCAAAAATTCTTATGAGCTGGCAAAACAAGCAGGTATTGAATTTTCCTTCGTTACAAATGAAATTGAAACAGAATTACATCCCAATACCGTAGATATTCAATTAACCAACGATGAGAATTTTTCTCTTAAAATCCGCGGAGAATCTCTTGGCGGCGGTAAGGTTCGAATTGTCAGAATCAACAATGTTGAGGTAGATTTCACCGGAGAATACAGTACTTTAATCGTAATTCAGAATGATAGACCAGGTGTAGTTGCCCATATAACAAAATGTTTGGCTGAGCAAAATGTCAACATTGCATATATGAAGTTATTCCGGGAAGAAAAAGGGGCTATCGCCTATAGTATTGTAGAATCCGATGAAAAGATACCAAGCTCCGTGATCAACGAGATTAGAAGCATTCCGAATGTGCATGAAACTATGCTTGTTCAAATATAGGAGGAAATAATTATGGACTTTAAAACTGGCGAAGAACTTCTTTCTTTATGTGAACAAAATAATAGCAGTATTTCGGATATCATGCGACAAAGGGAAGTTACACAAACCAATGCGACGCTGGATGAAATTAATGCCCGAATGAAAAAAGCGTTTCTTATCATGCAGGATTCTGTTCATCTTCCTTTAACAGAGCCGGTAAAATCCATAGGCGGATTAATTGGCGGAGAAGCTGCAAAGCTGAGGGAGTTCAGAAGAAAAGGCAAATCCATCTGCGGAACAATTCTTTCAAAATCGATTACCTATGCTATGGCTGTATTAGAAGTAAATGCTTCCATGGGTTTAATTGTAGCTGCGCCAACTGCCGGCTCCTCCGGCGTGGTTCCGGGCTTATTATTAGCCTTACAAGAGGAATATAGCTTAGACGATGAGAATTTAATCAATGGTCTGTTTACCGCCGGTGCCATTGGATATTTAATCATGAGAAATGCCACAGTGGCCGGTGCGGAAGGCGGATGTCAGGCAGAAGTTGGAGCAGCCTCAGCTATGGCTGCGGCTGCGGCAACAGAAATGATGGGTGGAACACCAAGACAATGCATGCATGCTGCTACTACTGCAATCATGAATCTGCTTGGATTAGTATGTGACCCGGTGGCAGGTCTTGTTGAATGTCCCTGTCAGAGCCGGAATGCAATCGGTGTTACCAATGCTCTCACTTGTGCGGAGATTGCACTGAGTGGAATCGAACAGTTCATATCCTTTGACGAGATGTTAGATACCATGCACCGTATTGGAAAGAGAATCCCCTATGAGCTGAGAGAAAC
>JAEWMZ010000243.1 GCA_023392995.1 Bacillota bacterium | reverse complement strand
CAACAGCGGTAGGAATCGCTTGTACGGAGGGCTTGCTAAAGCTGGAGGATAGAATTATTGATATATTTAAGGAGGAGGCACCGGAAAATCCTTCTGAAAATCTGCAAAAGCTGACAGTAAGAGATGTGCTCTGTATGGGCTGCGGAATGGACACCATGCCATTCCCGTCAATGGACTGGATTAAGGAATTTCTTGCGACTCCAGTGAATCATGTACCTGGAACTACATACATGTATAACAGCACAGGCTCAACCTTGCTGGGTGCCATCGTACGCAAATTAACCGGCTTAGGTCTCCAGGATTATCTAAAACCCAGGCTGTATGATAAGATTGGAATTGATTGTGATAACCATCGATGGATCTATATGCCCGACGGTATGGAAGTTGGAGGAGGCGGCCTTTATGCGACCACAGAGGATAACCTTCGCCTGATGAAGCTGTATGCTGACGGCGGCGTATGGGAGGGAGAACGGATTCTTTCCGAGGAGTATGTGAAAAAGGCGACATCCTTACAGAATGAATCAGCAACTGAGGCAGAAAATAACCCATTGGCAAAGGATAATCACTTAGGTTATGGCTTCCAGATCTGGATGTGTAAGCCAAAGGGCGTATACCGGGCAGACGGCGCCATGGGTCAGTTTACCATTGTTGTACCGGATAAGGACATGATTATTGCAATTACAGAGAATGCTGCTGGTGCTCACTGGGCTCAGACTACCCTTGATACTATGTGGGAATTTTTAGACGAGATTCCGATGGAAGATAGTCTTCCGGAGAAGGAAGCCGCTTCCGAGAAGCTCCATAGAAGAATGAGTATGCTTGCTTTGCCGGCACCAAGGTATGCTCCCTATAGTGAGTATCTTGAGAAAATCAATGGCCTTACTTATCAATTAAAGGAAGATACCTTCCTGCTGGATAATTGTGTACTCGCGACCGGCTTATTTATGGGTGGGGTAAAGCTTCCGAAGGGGATTGAGCATTTTTGTTTCACTTTTGGAACGGAAGGCTGTTCCTTTGATTATCAACAGGGTGGTGAGAAAAAAAGCGTTGCCGTTGGAATTACCGGTGGATACCGGGATAATAAGATTGGAACAGCGGCTGCTTCCATTGCACTGGTGAGTGGAGCTTGGTCTAAAGAGAATGTATTTGAGCTTACGCTTCGCTGGGTGGAAACCTGTAATCAGCAAAAGCTTCATTTTACCTTTAGCGGAGAGTCGGTAACCATTGAGGAAGAGGGAAGCTCTGCATTTTTAAGAAAGATGCCTCCGGCAACCGCAATGCAAATATAAGAATTAGTATACAAAATGCCCTCCTCTTTCTATGTGATAACCAACGATTGAGGAGGGCTTTTTTTGATTATAAGGAAGCATGGCGGCGGCTGCCCTTATAATATAAGCTATTTTCTGGCGCCGCTACTAAAAATTGTACGAATTCAAAGACCTAAAGTATATTTTCAAAAGCGATCTATTGTGTATCTGATAAGATGGAATTAGGTAATTGCGAAACTCATTAACGAAAGCGATTGTATACACAGCAGAGACTGTTTCGAAGCGGAAGCTAAGCCCGAAGGAAGCGTCCCCGCGAAAAAATAGTATCTGCTGTGTATACAATCACAAAAACGATATTGTTTCGCTATTGCATATAAGCTTCAATTATTAAAAGGAGGAGGGAAATGCAATGAAGAATTTTAAAAGATTCATGGCTATGTTCTTGGTATTTGTAATGATTTTTTCTGTGGGGGGCTGCGCTGGTAAGAAGGAGAATACTCCATCCAAGGAAACTGCTTCATCCGGTACGGGAACAACGGATACACCTGGGGCTAGTACAGAGATTACTACGATTAAGCTAAGTTATCCCGTAATTATGGTGGTTCCTTCGAAGGAGGGTACAAAGCTGGTGGAGGATTCGATTAATTCCTATCTGGAGCAAAAGGGAGAGAATGTCAGGGTGGAATTAGAGCCGTCGGATGTATCCACCTATAATGATCAGATGGATATGGCGTTGGCAAGCGGTGAAGAAGTGGATATCTATTGTCCATTTACCGGATTATCTACAGCCATTGCAACCAATCGGGTACTTCCCTTGAATGATTATCTGGGTACGGAGCTGAAGGATACCGTGAACATCATGGGAGAGGAGTGGTTAAAACCCTCTACCTATAATGGAAATGTATATGCAATTCCTTGCTACAAAGGAGTGGTTTTGGAACCATATTTTATCTGCCGCAAGGATATTGTAGACGAGTTAGGCTTTGATATGAACAGCATCAATACAGTGAAGGATATTGAACCATTATTGACCCAAGTGAAGGAAAAGTATCCCAGTATGTATCCGCTGGTTCCTACCGGCGGTAGTGCCGGAGGAAATACGCTGATGATCGATTATTCCTTAAATGGGGAGAAGGGATATCAGGTAGATAATTTTAATTACGGTGCGAGTATTGTAGGAAACGATTTAACGGTTCAAAATTATTATAATACGGACTTCTTCAAAGAGGCTTGCAAGCTTGCCTATGACTGGAATCAGAAGGGTCTCATCATGCCCGATGCATCACTTACCTCAGATATGTCAACGGATCTCCTTGGCTCAGAGCAGGCTTTTTCTGTTATCACCGGCTATGGCTATGTTCCGGAGAGTGTGGAGGCAACCTACAAGAGCAGATGCAATGGATATGATTTCTATGCAAAATCTTTAAATAAGACCTTAATGACATCATCAAGTCTGGCAGTTACCTGGAGTATTGGCTACACCTGCAAGAATCCTCAGGCAGCTGCAAAGGTACTAAATTTACTATATACAGATGAATTTGTACTGAATTCAGTTATCTTTGGTATCGAAGGCTCTGATTATGTGAAAAACACAGATGGAACCATATCTTATCCGGAAGGAAAGGATATGAATACCGTTCCCTATACCGCAGCCCTTTCTTGTGGAATTGTAGGTAATATGTTTAAGCAATATGCTTTGAAAGGAAATACAGATCCAAAAGATGTTGAATACATGCAGCAGAACAACAAGAGTGCAACCTATTCCTCCGCCTTTGGTTTTCATATGGATGCAGCAAACATAACCTCCCAATGCTCCGCAGTGGATAATGTAATAAAGCAGTATCAATATTCCCTGCTCTGCGGAGAAGTGAACCCGGATGAAGTGATTCCTCAATTTGTTTCAGCTATGGAGGCAGCTGGTGTTAACGATATTATTGCGGAAGCTCAAAAGCAGTTGGATGCCTGGAAGGCGGAAAATAAGTAATATGTAATTGCTCAAAGCATTTCTATACAGGGAATCAGCCCCAGGATTCTGGAAGGAAAGGAAGCCTGGGGTTGTTTTACATAGTCTATTGTGAGTCGATATAGGTAATGAAAATTCTCATACAATTACATTAACTATATTGTTTCGCAATTGCCTGATATTTCTTAATGAATAAAAGGAGGTAATAAATGATGTCAGTAAACCGCGTGACAGCAGAGGGAACGAGAAGAAGGCGTATGAAAAAGACGTCAAGAGTAAATTATATTCCTCTTTTTTTAATGATGCTGCCTGGAATTTTATATCTTATAGTCAATAATTATATTCCGATGTTCGGTATTCTGATTGCTTTTAAGAAGCTGGATTATGCAAAAGGAATTTTTTTTAGTGACTGGTGCGGCTTTGAGAATTTTGAATATTTGTTTAAAACAAAAGATGCCTTTATTATGATTCGAAATACGCTAGCCTATAATATTGTATTTATTACCCTTGGATTAGTTGTAGCGTTATCCATTGCTATTATGATGACGGAGATTGGGAAAAAGAAGATTGCCAAGTTTATTCAGCCGGCGATCTGCTTTCCAAATATGATATCAATTATCATCGTTGCATATTTGGTCTATGCATTTCTGGGGAGCAATGGTTTTATCAATAATACCCTTTTAAAAGGGAATGGTATTAAGTGGTATAGCGAAGCAAAGTATTGGCCCGCTATTCTGATTACGGTTAATTTCTGGAAAAGTGCCGGGTATAGCTCTATTATTTATATTGCCAGTATCTCTGGCATTGATGGGAGTCTTTATGAAGCAGCAAAGCTTGATGGCGCCACAAAGCTGCAGCAGATCAGCAGGATTACCCTGCCAATCATCAGGCCCATGATCATATTGATGCTATTGTTGTCGGTAAGTAAAATATTTAATTCGGACTTTGGGTTATTTCTTCAGGTTCCTATGAATTCGGGTATGCTGTTTTCTACCACCCAGACAATCGATACCTATGTTTATCGTTCTTTAATGGAGCTGAACAATGTGGGGATGTCCTCCGCCGCCAGTGTTTTTCAATCGGTGATCGGCTTTATCCTGGTTCTGGTGTCGAATGCCTTGGTTCGAAAGGTAGATAACGAAAGTGCATTATTTTAGGAGGGACAAAAATGAAGAAGAAAAAATTTAATTCAGAACAAAGGTTTCAAATGATTTCTCTTATCATAATGCTGGTAATTACCGCATTTTGTATTCTGCCCTTTGTACTTATGATTGCGGCCTCCATTACAGATGAGAATGTACTCATCAGAGAAGGCTACAAATTCTGGCCGTCAAAAATTAACTTCGGAGCTTATATCTACCTGTGGGCGAAGCGTGAAACTATTTTCGGTGCTTATGGTATATCAATTGTTATTACAGCCGTTGGTACGTTTGTTAATGTAGCATTAACTTCTTTGTTCGCGTATCCATTATCCAGGCAGGATTTTAAATATAGAAATTTCTTTGCGTTTTTTCTCTTTTTCACCATACTTTTTAATGGAGGTATGACTGCCTCCTATATCGTATGGACACAGATTTTCCACGTTAAGAATACGATCTGGGCATTATTGGTTCCGAATTACTTGATGGGAGCCTTTAACGTTCTGCTGGTTCGTAACTACTATACGGCGAGCATTCCAGTATCACTGCTGGAAGCAGCTCGTGTAGACGGAGCAAAGGAGCTTACCATATATACCCGTATTATTGTGCCGTTGTCAAAGCCGGTGATTATCACAATATCCTTATTTTCAGGTATGGCATATTGGAATGACTGGACAAATGGATTGTATTATATTACAGATGCAAGGCTGTACAGCATTAATGTATATCTAAATCGACTGATGACCAATATCGCATTTTTAAAAAGCTCATCTTCCATTACCGAGGGTGCAAATTTGGCCGGGCTGAATCTTCCAAGTGTAGGTATCCGTATGTCAATTGCTGTGATTGCCATTTTGCCGGTTCTGATTATATTTCCTATGATACAGGCACAGTTAATTAAGGGCGTTGTAATTGGCGGGGTAAAGGGTTAGTAAGCACTCTGAGAAGTTTTATAAAGGCCTATGCTAAGAATGGGAGGTCCTAAAATGCAGTGACACAGATTTGACTTTATAATGAACCGTGAGAGGATCTTTGATGTGATAGATATCGTATCAGAGATCCTTTGAAACGATATGAGGCAAGCTACAGCTCTTTGACCTATTTTATAATAATCTTTTTTAACATCAAAATGCTGCTTCATTTATAACATCAAAATGCTGCTTCATTTATAACATAGACTGTATTTTTTCGATAACGAAGGAGAAAGAATATTTGTTATTTTAGGGATTCTATTTATGATATTATTGGAATGAAGTAGAATCATGAAATGAAACAGAATCACAAAAAGAAGTAGAATAAAGAATGAAGTTGAATTACAATATATGATACAGAGAATTAACGGTGATCGGATAGAACGGAAGAAAATAAAAAATACAATTAAAAATATACATGAATTGGAGTAAAGGATATGAAAATAGTTGAAATCAAAGAATGTAGAGAAAAATTACAGAAGCTGGGAAGGGTCTATGAGGGTGCGAAGCAGGAATTATTCATCGATTGGACCTGCTCCGGACTTCGCTTTCATTTTCAGGGAACGTGCCTTTTAGCTGAACTTGGTGCATTGCCCAGTGATGAATATGAGAATCCCTTCGATAAAGCCAGCCCCTCCAGGAAAACCTGGCCTTATGCGGCGGTATTTCTGGATGATCAGGAGGAGCCGGTCAGTTACTTTGAGGTAAAGAATAGCCAGAAAAACTATTTGCTTTATTCCAGTGAAACGGAAGAAGCACACACTATTACCATAAGAAAAATGAGTGAAAATCAAAAGGGTAAGCTTTCAATAAAGAAATTCATTACGGATGGTGTGATTGAGTCCGCAAAGGATATGAAAAGTAAGCTTAAGATAGAATTTATCGGAGATTCTATCACCTGTGGTTTTGGAAATCTATCAAATGATAGAAATCGATTGTTTTATTCCGCCGATGAGAATGGCTGGATGTCCCATGCAGCAGTTGCGGCCAGAAGGCTGGAGGCAGAGTTTAGTATGATCTCCTGCTCCGGGATAGCAGCCTCAAAGGGAATCGGAAATATTAGCTGGGGATTGCCAAGCATGCCAGAGTTATACCCATATACTGATCGAATGCTAGAGGAGCAGCAGGGTAAAAGCACCTATACGGAATGGGATTTCAACGGTAACAAACAGGATATCATAGTTCTTAATCTAGGTACAAATGATATCTCACTGATTGAATTTAATGGAGATATTGCCGCTGGAATTCAAAGATTTGAAGAAGACTATGCTCAGTTATTGAAGCTGCTCCGTGAGAAGAATGGAGCAGAGCCTTGGATTATCTGTGCCCTGGGTAGCATGGATTATTATCTTTACGATACAATAGAAAAGGTGGTGCAGCATTTCATGGGAGAAAATGGTGATCATAGAATCAGCTGCTTTAAGTACGGACGTATTCGAATGACCGAAGGGTTTGGAGCCTGCGCGCATCCAAGCTTAGCGACGCATCTTAGAATGGGCGAGGAGCTTGCAGCGTATATCGAAGCTTTGCAGTATAAGTAATAGCAGAATCAAGGCTTTAATAGAGTTGAAAAAGGAATTGTATATTTGCTTGTGAAGGGGTATCATAAAAGTGATGGGGTAAATTAAGGACAGGCATTGTAGATCCTTTGATTTATCCCGCAAGTCATACCGACAACAAGGAGATAAAACAGATATGAATGAAAGTATATTAATTGTGGATGATGAAAAAGAGATTGCGGATTTAATTGAACTTTATCTGAAAAATGATGGATATACCGTATATAAGTTCTATAAGGGAATGGATGCGTTGCAATGTATTGAGACCACGAAGCTTGATATGGCGATTTTAGATGTTATGCTGCCGGATATCAGCGGTTTTCATATCTGTCAGAAAATCCGTGAAAAATTCTACTTTCCAATTATCATGCTGACTGCAAAGGTGGAGGATACGGATAAGATCATGGGTCTGACCATTGGAGCGGACGATTATATCACAAAGCCCTTTAATCCCCTGGAGGTGGTGGCAAGAGTGAAAACCCAATTACGCCGTTATATGAGATACAATACAAGTATTGAGAAGGAGCAGGATATCAGCGAATATGACGTCAAGGGATTGATCATTAATAAGAACACGCATACTTGTAGCTTGTATGGCAAGGAGCTTACACTGACTCCCATTGAATTCTCCATTCTTTGGTGCTTATGTGAGCATAGAGGGAAGGTAGTCTCCTCAGAAGAATTATTCGAAGCAGTGTGGGGAGAAAAGTATCTTGAGAATAACAACAATACAGTTATGGCCCACATCGGACGTTTGCGTGAAAAGCTGAAAGAGCCTGCGAAAAATCCCAAGTTCATAAAAACGGTATGGGGGGTGGGCTATAAAGTTGAAGAATAAACGAAGGAACTTTTCTTATCGGCTGGGCAGGTCGATACTGCTTCGGCTGCTGATTTCACTTATTGTATATACTTTTGTCGGGATTTTTGGCTATTTTGTAGCTGTGATTATTGCTACCAGCAGAGTCTGGCAAAGTTATGAGCCGCTTTATCAGCTGCTTCAGTGGCTTAATTTGAGAAGAGATGTATTTGCCTTTTTATATGTCGCTTTTGGCTACCTGGTTATCTTACTATATTACTGGCGAAGACCCTTCTCTTATATGCAAGAGATTACAGAGGCGCTTGAGCAAGTATATCAAAGTGATGGTGAGTATATCGAATTATCAGAACCGCTCAAGGAAATTGAGACGAAAATGAACCGTTCTAAGATGAGTCTTAAGGAAAGTGAGCGGATTGCAAAGGAAGCGGAACAAAGAAAGAATGATTTAGTGGTTTATCTTGCTCATGATTTAAAAACACCCCTTACCTCTGTCATCGGATATCTTACCCTACTCAGGGATGAGGCTGAAATATCGGAGGCACTCAGGGAAAAATATCTGTCCATATCCCTTGATAAGGCGGAGCGGCTGGAAGACCTGATTAATGAGTTCTTCGAAATAACCAGATTTAATCTTTCCAACATTACCTTAGAATTAAGCAAGGTGAACCTAACCAGAATGCTGGAGCAGATCACCTTTGAATTTCACCCCATGCTGGCGGAGAAAGGTCTGAATATTGTTCTGGCAGCAGACCCGGAGCTGATGATAAAATGTGATGTGGATAAGCTTCAGCGCGTTTTTGATAACCTACTGCGCAATGCTGTAAACTATAGCTTTGAGAACAGCAATCTTCATATTACAGCGAAGCGGGAAAATACCGGCGTAAGAATCACCTTCTTAAATCAGGGAAATACCATACCAGAGGAAAAGCTGCAAAGAATCTTCGAGCAGTTTTACCGGCTGGACACAGCTCGTACAACGAAAAGCGGAGGCGCTGGACTTGGACTGGCAATTGCAAAAGAAATTGTGGAATTGCATGGGGGTGCCATTACAGCAAGAAGTGGGGACGATCAGGTTATATTTGAAATAACACTTCCTTCTTTGTAGGAAAATCGTAAGAAATTCATAATAAAAAAATAAGATTCCAGTATAGGAAAACGGAGAAAGAGCAGCTTGTCTTTCGGTATGATGAATATCGAAGCCAAGCAGCTCTTTTTTTATTGCAGAGCACAAAGATTACAGCAATGCTACAAAAGTGTGTAAAAGTGTGTAATAGAAGCAGAAGAAAGGAATGGCACGAAGAGAAGGAGAATGAAATTATGAATCAAAAGAAAATAGCAATCGTCTTTGGAGGATATTCCTCAGAATATCCCGTATCGCTGCAATCAGCCTATGCGGTACTCACTCATATCAACAGTAGAAAATACGAAGCAATACCCATTGGGATCAGTAAAATGGGAGATTGGTACCGCTATTACGGGTCTTATGAGAAAATCAAAAATGATACTTGGCTATTGGATACGGAGAATTTAACCAGTGCAGTCATCTCACATAATCGGAGTATCAGCGGGCTCATTGAGCTAAGCCCCGAAGGAAACAAAGTCACAAAGCTGGATGCAGCATTTCCCGTGCTGCATGGTAAGAACGGAGAGGATGGCTCCGTCCAAGGGTTATTTGAACTGACCGGCATACCGCTCATCGGCTGTAATACACTCTGCTCCGCTCTATGTATGGACAAGGATCTGGCACATAAGGTTGCAGAGCAGGCAGGTGTCCTGGTACCCCGCTCTATCGTCATTCGACAGCCGATAAAGCAGAATAATCTACTTCAGAAAATAAAAGAGTTAAGGTATCCCTTGTTCGTAAAACCGCTACGTGCAGGTTCCTCCTTTGGAATAACGAAAATATATGACAAAGAAGAATTACAGCAGGCGGTTACGCTGGCGTTTGAGTACGACAGTGAGGTAATTATAGAAGAAAATATTGACGGCTTCGAGGTTGGCTGCGCCGTATTAGGAGATAAGGATTTAATGGTAGGAAGAGTGGATGAGATAGAACTGACAAAAGGTTTTTTTGATTTTACTGAAAAATATACCCTTAGAAATTCAAAAATTCATATGCCGGCGCGTATTGATGCCGCCTGTGAAAAGCGGATACAAGAAGCCGCGAAGTTAATTTATAAAACACTTGGCTGCTCCGGCTTTGCCAGAGTGGATATGTTTCTGACACCCTCAGGAGAAATAGTATTTAATGAGGTTAACACCATTCCCGGGTTCACCTCCCATAGCCGTTATCCAAATATGATGAAAGGAATCGGGCTGTCCTTTAAAGAGCTTTTGGACAAGCTGATCGGGTTGTATGTGAAATGAGTAGAATAAAGACTAGGATAAAAACAATTACGTTGGAAGAAGAAAGAATTTATCAAGGGAATTTAATACTGGTAAATGCGAAACATCCGCTTCGTTTTATTCAAAAGGAAGGACTCGTTCCAGTGAATTCAAAATTTCCGGATATCCTATTGAGAAATGATGCTGCGAATATCTTGCAGGTTATTTTAGAAAAAGTTCACTGTTATGATGAAATTGTTCCTGTCAGCGGCTTCCGCTCTGAGCAGGAGCAAAGACAGATCTATGAGGACTCTCTACGGGACAACGGAGAGAGCTTTACCAGAAAATTCGTTGCTCTTCCAGGCCATAGTGAGCACCAGACAGGACTGGCAATTGATTTGGGAATAAAAAAGGAGGAGATAGATTTTATTCGGCCTGACTTTCCCTACGAAGGCATTTGCCAGGAGTTTCGTAAGCAGGCAATTCGCTATGGCTTTATTGAACGCTATCAAAGTACGAAGGAGCAGATCACCGGAATCGCTCATGAGCCCTGGCATTTTCGTTATGTTGGATATCCTCATTCCACCATTATGAATAACAACCAGCTTTCGCTGGAGGAGTATGTAAAGTTTATCAAAAAATATAAATACGGCAAGGAACATCTCATAACAGAAAGTGACGGGATGGAAATCGGAGTAGGCTATGTTCCTGCGAAGGGAAAGCAGACAGTAATCACAATACCGGAGAAGTCAGTTTGCCAGGTATCAGGCAATAATGTGGACGGTTTTATCATAACACTTTGGAGGGACAGGAATGAATAAAAGGAAGGCTTACACCGGAATAGACTATTTTAGATTCCTTGCGGCTATGTTGGTCGTTGCGATTCATACCTCGCCCTTGTCGTCCTTTAGTGAAACCGGAGATTTCATTCTTACCCGCATTCTTGCTCGTGTTGCAGTTCCATTTTTCTTTCTGACATCAGGCTTTTTTCTATTTTCAGGAGATTCATCTCAGGCGGATAGGTGGAAAGCATTTGTAAAAAAAACAGCAGCAGTCTATATGATGGCAATTCTTCTCTACCTGCCGCTGAATATTTACAACGGCTATTTTGCCCAGGACTATTTATTGCCTAATATCATAAAGGATCTATTTTTTGACGGAACCATGTATCACCTATGGTATCTTCCAGCATCGATTTTTGGAGCATTGATTGGATGGTTTCTCGTAAAGAGATTGGGGCTGCAAAGAGCTTTTGTGATAACAACGATTCTTTATCTCATTGGTCTGTTTGGTGATAGTTACTATGGAGTATCCCAGCAACTGCCGTTTTTAAAGTCTGTTTATGAAGCTATATTTCAGGTATCCGATTATACACGGAATGGTATTTTCTTTGCGCCTATGTTCTTTGTTATGGGTGGTATGCTAGCAGATCAATCGAAGCGAGCTTCCCTTAGAGCATCAATCGCAGGACTGGCAGCTTCTCTTGTGCTGCTGCTTGGCGAGGGCTTGCTGCTGCATCACTTCGGATTGCAGCGTCATGACAGCATGTATTTATCACTCTTACCCTGTATGTATTTTCTATTCAACGCTCTGATTTATTGGAAGGGACAGCGAGTAGTTTTACTGAGGACATCAGCTCTAATTATTTATATTATCCATCCTATGGTTATTGTTGTAGTTCGATTGTTTGCGAAAGTAGTTCGTTTGCAGAGAGTCATGGTGGAAAACAGTTTGATTCATTTTTTACTGGTGAGTACGCTTTCCGTATTCGTTGCATTTCTTATAGCTTTTTTATTGGGGAAAATTAAGAAAAAGGCTATATTCGGTGATCAAGGAGAGAAAAAGGCTGAGAGCCAGAATGGATTTGAGATTAGCGCTATGGAGGATCAGCTGGGTCAAAGGGATACGCGGGAGGAGGGTTCAGAGAAAAGGGGTATATGTGAGGATGGAGCAGAGCAATGGGGAATGTCCGAGGATGAATCAGAGCAATGGGGTAGGTATGACGATCAAGTGGAGCAATGGGATATGAGCGACGATCAATCAGCTAGATGGGGTATGTGTGATGACCAACCGGAGCAAAGAGCTATGTCCGGCGACCAAGGGAATACAAAGGCATATCGGGCATGGATTGAGCTTGATTTAAAAAACCTGGAGCATAATGTGAAGATATTGAGACAAGCGATGCCTGAGAACTGTAAGATCATGGCAGTTGTAAAAGCAGAAGCCTATGGTCATGGAGCTTCTGAGGTGACAGCCAGCTTAAACCGAATGGGAATAAGAGCCTTTGCTGTGGCAACAATTGAGGAGGGGATTCAATTACGCCGCTATGGCACGCAAGGAGAAATCTTGATCCTTGGTTATACCAATCCCCTACGGGCGAAAGATTTGTATCAATATGATCTTTCACAAACACTGGTGGATTACGATCATGCCGAAGGCTTTCATAAACAAGGCTATCAGCTTAAGGTACATATGAAAGTTGATA
Organism: Bacillota bacterium; assembly: GCA_023392995.1. Taxonomy (GTDB): domain Bacteria; phylum Bacillota; class Clostridia; order Lachnospirales; family Lachnospiraceae; genus Mobilitalea. The sequence continues at coordinate 13,706 of JAEWMZ010000243.1, read as the reverse complement.
CCGGAATGCATCGTCTGGGCTTTGATGGAAAAGATACGGCGAAAATGATCAGAGTATTTACCTCTATGAATTTTAAAGTCGAAGGAATATACTCACATCTATGTGTAGCAGACAGCCGGCTTCCTGAGGATATTGACTTTACAAACAGTCAAATTCAGAGCTTTTACGGACTGCTTGATACGCTTAAGGAAGAAGGAATTACGATTCCAAAAATTCATATTCAAAGCAGTTATGGTTTCCTGAATTATCCAGAGCTGAAGTGTAATTACGTGAGAGCGGGGGTGGCATTATATGGTGTGCTCAGTTCTCCCGGGGATAAGACAAAGTTGGAGCTTGATTTACGCCCTGTTCTATCGTTGAAATCACAGGTTATTCTAACCAGGGAAATAAAAAAGGGAGATACCGTGGGCTATGGAAGAGCTTTTATCGCAAGCCGTGACAGCAGAATTGCCATAGTTTCTATCGGTTATGCAGACGGTGTACCCAGAGATTTATCCGGCGGGAAGGGAATTGTATTAATCAAAGGCTGGCAAGCACCAATCGTTGGGCGAGTTTGTATGGATCAGCTTGCAATTGATATTACTGATTGTTCGGACATTACAGTGGGGGATATTGTTACACTGATTGGGAAAGACGATGCTAATGAAGTACTGGCTTCTGAGGTGGCCGAAGCATCCAATACGATTACCAATGAAATTCTGAGCAGAATGGGGACAAGATTAAAGGTAGTGGTAAAATAGGAGAGGAAATAGGAAATGAAATAGGAAATGAAATAGGAGAGGAAATAGAAGAGGAAATAGAAGAGGAAAAGGGGAAGAATAAACGGCGAAATCTAAATAATAAATGATGAAACAAAAAATGAAATAAAGGGAGAAAGGTACGATTTAGAAATTCGCTATCCTTAGTTATATAAGAAAGTGGAATGAATGCGAAGAAAGATTGAAAGCAGGGAGGCGGAGTTTCAACGCCTCCCTATTCAGGCACAAAAGACAGTGTTATCAGAAGTGAGATAAGTGTTAACTGTAAAGGAAAGTTAACCCAAGGGTTAGATATGCCTAACTTGCCGTTGACAGAATTGCATAATTTTGTTAACCTATTGTTGTTGTCAACTAGTAGCAGGTAAAACCTATTTGCATTGCTTACTTAAGCTAAGTTATGCGAAAATATAGTATACGGAGATAAGAATGAATAACATAAAACGATTTATTAGCTATTACAAACCCTTTAAAGCTCTGATCCTAGCTGACCTTTTCTGTGCCTTGGTTGCTTCTCTGGTAGCACTGGCCTATCCGCTGATCATACGAAGAATTACGACAGAGGTGATCTACTTGCCCAAGCAGGAAAGTATTAGGCAGTTATGGATTATCATAGTGATATTTTTTGTTTTGATCCTTGTGGAATATCTGTCGAATTACTTTATTAACTATTTTGGTCATGTAACAGGAGCGAAAATTGAATATAATATGCGAAAGGAATTGTTTGGGCATTTGCAAAAGCAGTCCTTTTCCTTTTTTGACAACCAAAAGGTCGGTCAGCTTATGAGCCGCATTTCCAATGATTTGAATGAGATCACGGAATTAAGCCATCATGGGCCGGAGGATGTCATCATTTCCATGGTTAGAATTATTGGCTCTTTTTTTATACTGATTTTTATTAGTCCGATATTAACCTTACTGTTATTTGCCTCCGTTCCGGTGATTTTGGTGATTGCTTATTTTTCAAATATTAAAATGAGCAAAGCTTATAAAAAGAACCGGGAGGCTGTAGGCGATATTAATTCACAGCTGGAGGATTCTCTTTCCGGTATTCGGGTGGTAAAGTCCTTTGCCAATGAAGAAATTGAAATGAGTAAGTTTAATAAAGGCAACGAGGCCTTTGTTCAATGTAAGAAAAATTCCTATCGAGTCATGTCAGACTTTGCTGGACAGATGGGGATTCTACTGTCCCTTATCAATCTAATCGTAGCAGCAGGCGGCGGATATCTGATTGTAAATGGAAGTATCGAGATCGCCGATCTGCTGACTTTTATTATTTATATTAATCTTTTAATCACCCCGGTACAGCAGCTCATCCGGTTTACAGAGCAGTATCAGTATGGAATGGCTGGGTTTAAACGATTCATTGAAATTATGGATACTGAGCCTCAGATTGTTGATCATGTGAATGCAATCGAACTGAAGGAAGTAAAAGGTAAGATTGAGTTAAAGGAGGTATCCTTTTCCTATTCTGAGGATACCAAAACGGTATTTCAGGATATTAATCTTGTAGCAGACGAAGGGGATTATATTGCCATTGTTGGTCCTTCCGGAGTGGGCAAGACAACCTTATGCTGTCTCATACCAAGATTTTATGATGTTACGGACGGTCAGGTGCTGATTGATGGCATCGATATCCGGGAGGTGACACAAGAGTCCTTAAGAAGGAATATTGGCATCGTACAACAGGATGTTTATTTGTTCGGAGGTACAGTAATAGAGAATATCGGTTACGGAAATCCTGGGGCAACAAGAGAAGAGATTATAGAAGCAGCGAAGAACGCCGGTGCTCATGAATTTATCATGAAGCTTCCCGAAGGGTATGAGTCTTACATAGGGCAACGTGGAATAAAGCTATCTGGCGGGCAAAAGCAAAGACTGTCGATCGCTCGTGTATTTCTTAAAAATCCTCCGATTCTTATCTTTGATGAGGCTACCAGCGCACTGGATAATGAAAGTGAGGTTATTGTACAGGAAAGCTTTGAGCGTCTGGCGAAGAACAGAACTACCTTCGTTATCGCCCATAGACTTTCAACCATCAAGAATGCCCGCAGAATTATTGTTCTTACAGAGGAGGGCATTCGTGAAGACGGTACACACGAAGAGCTCATGAAGCTGAATGGTGTTTATGCAAGATTATATGATTTACAGTTTAGAGAATAATTTATAAGGAATCAAGTTTATTTTGAGTCTAATGAACGTCAAAAGAGTTGTCGTAAAATGCAGCTATGGAAAGTAAAATCTCCATAGCTGCATTTTGAGCGGAAGCCCCTTGGTACTGTTTGCGATGTCCAGCGACTGGTTCACACCCAGCTGGAAGTCCATAATTTACAATTTAATAAAATTCATTAGAATGGTTGCTGAATGTTGTCGAACAGTTTAAAATTACAGTTATAAGGAATACGATAATAAAATGAAACGAGGAATCGCAAATGAAACTAATGATAATCCGTCATGCAGATCCAGACTATTCCATAGATTCTCTAACTGAGAAAGGCTGGAGGGAAGCTGAACTCTTATCCGACCGGATATTTAATATAGAGGTTAAGGATTTTTATGTATCACCCTTAGGCAGAGCGAAGGACACCGCATCCCTTACACTAAATAAGATAAAGCGTACAGCAGAGGTTCTGCCCTGGCTGAGAGAATTTCATGCACCAATTATTGATCCGGGGACAGGAAAAGAAAGAATTACTTGGGATTGGCTTCCGGAGAGCTGGACAGCAGTGGATGAGTTTTATGATAAGCATCAATGGAGCCAAGTTCCTGTAATGCAGGAAGGAAACGTACTAGAGGAAGCCAGGTTCGTATATAACGGTCTTGATAAACTCTTAAAGGAGCATGGGTACGAGCGGGAAGGAAATAGATATCGGGCTGTTCGTCCGAATAGCGATACGATCGTTCTGTTCTGCCATTTTGGAGTGGAGTGCGTGATGTTGGGACATTTGCTCGGGATCTCCCCCATGGTTTTATGGCATGGCTTTTGTGCAGCCCCTTCCTCGGTGACGACACTGGTTACAGAGGAAAGAAGAAAGGGGATCGCAGCCTTTCGCATGAGTTCCTTTGGAGATGTTGCGCATTTATATGCTGCGGGAGAATCACCAGCATTTGCAGCAAGATTTTGCGAGACTTATGATAATATGGAAGAACGCCATGATTAGAGAAAAGAGGAGAATAAAATGCCGCCGATCAATTTATTAATAAAGCCTGCTTCAGGAAGCTGTAATTTAAGATGCAAATACTGTTTCTATGCAGATGAGATGTCGAACCGAACAATTGCAACGTTTGGAAAGATGTCGGAGGAAACCTTGGAGATTATTGTTAGAAAAGGTATGGAATATGCAGAACATTCTATTACCTTTGCATTTCAAGGAGGGGAACCAACCTTGATGGGTATTGATTTCTTTGAAACCTTCTGCCGGTTGAAAGAGAAATACCAGCGTAAAGGGTTACGCGTGAACTGTGCCATACAGACCAATGGTACTTTACTGGACAAAGAGTGGGCTGAATTTTTTGCAAAGGAAAAGTTCTTAGTAGGCTTATCAATGGATGGATCACGATCCATACATGATAAATACCGTGTTTCTGCCAAAGGTGAGGGTACTTTTCAAACCGTAATGCGTTGTGCGAGGCTGCTGTCAGAAGCAGGCGCTGAATTTAATATATTAACGGTATTAACGGAGGACAGTGCTAAGGAGATCGATCGCATCTATAAATTTTTTAGTTCAAAGAACTTTCTATATCAGCAGTATATTCCCTGCTTGGAGCCATTCCAGGAGGAGGAACAGGGACAAGGATATTCTCTGACGGCGAAAACTTATGGAGAAAGCTTGAAGACGCTCTTTGACTTATGGTTTGCTGATGTAACAAGGGGGATACCGGTATATAACCGTTATTTTGAGAATCTGGTTGGTATTCTGGCGGGTCATGAACCGGAAAGTTGCGATATGAAAGGTCATTGCTCCATCCAATATGTATTTGAGGCGGATGGTGGTGTATATCCTTGTGACTTTTATGTGCTGGATGAGTTTATCATTGGGAATATTTGCGAAAATTCCTTCGAAGAAATGGTTGACAACAGGAACAAGCTGCAGTTCATTCAAAAATCGATGTATTTGGATGAAACGTGCCGGGAATGTCCATGGGTAAAGTTATGCCGCGGTGGATGCAGAAGAAACAGGGAGATATTGCAGGGGGAGGAACTTGGCTTAAATCGGTTTTGTGAAGCTTATCAGATGTTTTTCCCTTACGCAATCGATCGTTTGAAATACTTATCAAATTCAGTTAGAAGATAAGTGAAGCCGCTGTATCACCAAGTAGCTTCATCAATCGAGGAATAGAATTAAGGTTATCTTTCATAGGATGGAGTCACTTGAACATGTTGGGGGGGAAGAGCGTTCTTTAATCAATTTGGTTAGGGTCTTTGTTAAGTAATGGGGTATGATTCGTATGAATCATACCCCATTACTGGATTTGGAACTGTTGATAGAATATAGCTTGCTACAAGGTAAAAATTTCAGATAAATACCAAAAGTTATATGGAATTATACGATGGTTTTAAACTAAATATTGATATTTGTGAAAAACGCTTGTGATAACACAATTAGACTGGCTTAATTAGTAAAAAACAATGAAAAATCAAAAAAAACTTGAAATATAACATTGATATGGTATAATAATATCATTATAGTAACTGTTACTATTATTATATTGTTGAAAAGGAGATACGCTTATGAATAACGATGATTTTACAAGGTTATCAGATGAAATGAAAACGGAAGATTTTGATTATAATATTCCTAATGAAGGAGTATGTTCAGCGGAATTTCCGAACGGTTGTATCCTATGTGAAGATTAAAGTCAAAACAACATAATAATTGAAAGAGATCTTGCAAAACATAACTCCAAAAGGGGAATGACAATTGCAAGATCTCTTTTTATGTGAAGGGAAGCTGGAATAGGAACGTATTTAGGAGGACCCTCTGTCACACAAACGTTTGCGTAAAAAGATAATGCATGCAGTTCAGGTTATGATAAACTTGGAAGTAGGAAAGGGATGACATCTGTCGGCCGCAGCTGTTAACTAAAATGAAAGTAAACGAGGAGATTGATAAATGAAGCACATATACTTAAATCTAAAAAGATTTGATGTTCCAGCAGAATTTGGCGGAGTAAACCGGATAGCTCCTGTAAAGGAATGGGCATCCTATATTATTGCTAATACGCAAGAGGAGCTAAAGAAATATGATACAAATGAAGTGGAATTTGCGATGTTTTTTCCCGAGGCTCATCTATTAGGAGCAGCGGCAGCAAAAACAGAGGATAGTCCGATAAAGATAGGCTGCCAAAGTGTATATCGAGCTGATGTTTCGAAGGGTGGAAATTTTGGAGCCTTTACTTCGAACAGACCCGCAGCTGCAATGTCTGCCGCTGGTTGCGAAACTACAATCATAGGACATTGTGAGGAACGAAATGATAAGGCAGGGATTCTGGCTGAAGCAGGAATCGTAGATACAGATGCGGTGAACCGATTATTAAATCAGGAAATAAAATGTGCCATTGACCGTGGAATGACTGTACTTTATTGCATCGGTGAGAAAAGTGAAGAACAGGATCAATGGATGGAGGTTCTTGGAAAACAATTAGAAATAGGGTTAAAGGATGTGGACACTTCCAAAGTTGTGATCGCCTATGAGCCAATCTGGTCAATAGGACCTGGAAAAACACCGGCGGATAAAGATTATATTACGAAGATTGCACGCTTTGTAAAAGAGAAGACCTCCGGAATGGATATTGTGTACGGTGGTGGGCTGAAGCAGGAAAATGCTGCAATGCTGGCTTCCATTGATGAGATTGACGGAGGACTGATTGCACTCACAAGATTCCAGGGTGAAATCGGATATTATCCCGGAGAATATTTAGAAATTATAAAGCTTTATATGAATGGAGGAAAATAAGTATGAAAATTGAATTTGAATATGGACATGGAACGCTGGCGGCAGAGCTGCCAGATAACACGGATGTATTTATTCCAGGAGAAACCGTTAAGGATCCAGACTTTATACCTGAGGATAAATTAGAAGAAGCATATGTGGAGAGCCTGGCGCATCCGATCGGGATGCCGACCTTGACGGAGCTGGCACACATAGGGAGCACCGTTACCTTTATTGTACCGGATCGTGTTAAGGGCGGAGAGCAGGCTACTAGTCATAGAAAATTAAGTATTAAATGCATTTTAAAAGAACTGTATGCGGCAGGCGTGGAAAAGAAGGATATCCTTTTCATTATCTCAAATGGGCTTCATCCAAGAAGTAAAGAATCAGATGCCAGGGCAATCTTCGGTCCGGAGCTTTTTGAAGAATTCTGGCCGACCGGACAGATTATCAGCCATGACAGTGAGGATCAGGAACACATGATCAATCTGGGAACTACACATCGCGGAGATCCGGTTTACATGAATAAATATGTGTATGACTGCGATATTCCTATCTTAATCGGACATGTTCAGGGGAATCCCTACGGCGGATATTCCGGCGGCTATAAGCATAGTGCCACGGGTATTACCAACTGGCAGAGTATCGCAAGCCATCACGTACCTTCTGTTATGCATAGGAAGGATTTTACACCTGTTAACAGCGGCAGCTTAATGCGCAGTAAATTTGATGAAATCAGTATGCATATGGAAGAAAAAATGGGACATCCATTTTTCTGTTGTGATGCGGTACTGGATACACAGTCCAGACAAATTGGCATTTTCTCTGGATATGCAAGGGAATTGCAGCCGGTAAGCTGGAAATTGGCGGATAAGAGAACCTATGTACATTGGGCAGAAAAAAAATATGACATTATGGTATTTGGTATGCCACAAAAATTCCATTACGGAGACGGCATGGGAACGAATCCGATCATGATGATGCAGGCGTTAAGTGCGCAGGTATTAAGATATAAGAGAATTATGAGTGAGAATTGTGTTATCATCTGCGCATCTACCTGCAATGGATATTTCCATGATGAATTATGGCCATATTTAAGAGAGCTTTATGAGCTGTTCCAGCATGACCATATGTATACCCTGCCGGATATGAACAGGCTGGGGGAATACTTTGCGACGAAGGAAGAATATATCCGCAAATACCGCTTCACGAATGCATTCCATCCCTTCCACGGCTTCTCCATGATGTCTTGCGGACATATTGCGGAGATGAATACCAGTGCCATCTATATTGTTGGTGCGGAGGAACCGGGATATGCTAGAGGAATGGGCTTGAAGACAAGAGAGACCTTTGAAGAAGCCATAGCGGATGCCAAGAAAAAGTTTGTCGGACAAAATCCGAATATCCTAGCACTTCCTATGACCTTTAAAAAATCAGCAGTTCATCTTTGCATGAAGAATAAGGAAGAGGATTGTATGGATGCGTATGGACATGTGAATCAGGGCTGCGGATGCTGTGGTTAAGCTAGTGCATTCCGTCATTCTGAGTATGAAGGAACATAGATTTTAAATGGAGGAGTATACTGCTTGAAAAGGTGGTATGCTCCTTTTTATGCGCAAAATCAGTGATTGGGAGATTTGTCCAATAATTAGGCGACTACCATAGAAAAGATAACAGCTACTGTTTTATTATTCTATATAATGACGAGAAGACAAAAAGTTGATTGTTGAAAATGCACAAGTTATTTGAAAGAAATTTATGAATAATCACATATTGAATAATGACCAGAATTACAGTAATATTAATATAAATTAAATTAATTAAATAATTAAGCGACAGAAATTTTGAGGTGAAAACATGGAAGATTTAGGGATACAACTGGTCGACAATTCGGGATTGCTTGAGCCGTCAGAGATTAATAAAGCCATGGAAGAGAATTCCTCCTACTTGGATTTGGTAAAGCACGGTGAAGATATTTATAAGGAGAGTCTTGGCTGGCTTGATGTTGAGGAGTGGGCAGGAGATCAATGGCTCACTGTCTATCAGAAGCTGGCTATGGAGGTACAGGAAAAAGCTGATGTGCTTGTAGTTATTGGGATCGGCGGATCAAATCAGGCAGCGCGGGCAGTTGTGGATGCGATTGGGGAAACCGGATCGGTTCGTATTGTATGGGCAGGTAATAATATATCCGCACATAGTATCAATGGCGTTTTAAAAGAGATTGAAGGAAAGAGTGTTTACATAAACGTAATTGCAAAGAATTTTGAAACTCTGGAGCCTGGCGTCGGATTCCGTGCCCTGCGAAGTTATTTGCGGGAAACCTATGGAGGTGCTTATGCAGAACGTGTAATATGTACCGGCACACCGGGAAGTCATTTGGACGAACTTTGTAAAGAGAAGGGATATCACTTTTTACCTTTCCCGGAGAATATCGGAGGAAGGTATACAGCGCTTTCTCCCATAGGGTTGTTCCCAATGGCGGTGGCAGGAATGAATATCAGTGCCATTGCTGCCGGAGCAAAGCATATGCGCCAGAGATTGCATACAGAAAAAGCTTCCGAGAATATCGCTTTAAAATATGCCGTGATACGAAATCTGCTGTATCAAAAAGGATTTCGCATGGAGATGCTTTCCTACTTTGAACCGAGGTATTTTCGCTTCGCGAAGTGGTGGATGCAATTATTCGGAGAAAGTGAAGGAAAAGACAATAAGGGATTGTATCCGTTATTTGGCAATTTTTCGGAAGACCTTCACTCAATCGGTCAATTTATACAGGATGGAACGAATGTGATATTTGAAACCTTTTTGGAGGTTCAGAACTCCGGTGCGTCATATATACTGCATAAGGATGATGTAGACGATCGCTTCGATTATTTGGATGATAAGGATTTCGATGAAATCAACCGGGCAGCCTTTGAAGCAACATTAATGGCTCATAGTAAAAAGTTCCCTTGCATTAAGCTTACGGTTCCTTCCATAGAGGAAGAATCCTTTGGACAGTTGTTCTATTTCTATGAATTTATGTGTTATTTATCTGCGAAGATTCTTGGGGTAAATCCCTTTGATCAGCCAGGTGTGGAGGCCTATAAAGAGCATATGTTTAAGGCTCTGGGAAAACATGAGTAAGTAGAGCGTAAGGTAGCTGAGGGGCCAAAGTGTCACTGGATGGCTTACGGAGGGATGTTAAATAAATATAATCAATTGAAACTGCTTGTCTATATTATACATAGGAAAAGATTAGGATTCAATTGCAAAACGGGGAAACGTTTGTGCGATTAAAAACATCCATATTAGAAATTAAAGATATGTTAAATTATTTGGCGTAGAAAAATACGCTTGAAATAATAGCTAAATGAATGAAGGAGGATATAATTTATGAAAAAAAGTTTTAAACAGATGTTGGCTCTTGGTTTGGCTGTGGTTATGACAACTTCCATGCTAACCGGCTGCAGCAGTAAATCTGGGAGCCAGGAACCTACTGGCAACAATAATACCTCTACCGATGCCAACGCTACAACAGCTCCGAGCGGTAGTGACAATGCCACGAAAGGGGATGGGGTATTAGACATAGGCTACAATGCTATGGTGGAAAGCTTAACCCCATTTCGAGGTAATACATTAAGAAATGCGCCCTTTATAACTCAGTTGTTTGAAACTCTGGCAGTATTAAATGAAAACCGTGAAATGGAACCATTGGTGGCAAAATCATGGGAAACCAATGACGACGGCTTTACCTATAACATTGAAATTTGGGATAAAGTAACTGATTCTGCTGGTAATAAAATTACTGCAGCTGATATTGTCTGGTTTATGCAGGAATCCATGACAAGAGCGCTGAAGCCTGTTTTTGCAAAGGTTGAAAGTGTGGAACAGACTGGTGACTATACCCTGACGGTTAAAATGAAATCTAATATCGTGGGTACCTTTGAATCCATTTTGAGAGATACCTTTGTAATTTCCAAAGCTGCTTTCGAGGCTAGTGCAGATGAATTCGGTGCAACACTGATTTCTACCTCACCGTATAAAGTAACAGAATATACTGCAAATTCTATATTATCGTTAGAGAAGAGGGACGATTATTGGCAGGATGAAACAAAGCTTCCTAAATGTATCGTACCAAATGTTAAGAAGCTTAGTTACCATTGCATCACAGAGTCTTCTCAGCTGGCAATTGCATTGGAAACTGGAATTGTGGATTTAGCTATCAATTTGGATCCTTCTTCCTCTTCACAGTTCTTTGACAACGATGATTATACGGTTGAGTTGGCTGAAGGCTCACAGGGATATCAGATGTTCTTTTCTGGTGCTGATAACAGTGAAGTTGCAAATAATGTTAAGCTTCGTCAGGCAATTTGTTATAGTATTGATGAAAACGGCCTGATTACCGGTTTGTTACAGGGATACGGTAAACCGATGTATGATGTTTGCCCGCAAACAATGCTTGGTTTTAACGAAAAGTGGCTGGAAGAAGATTATTACAGCTATAACGTGGAGAAAGCAAAACAGTTACTTGCAGAATCCGGCTATAATGGTGAGCCAATCAGCATTCTGGCTACCAGCAGTACTTTGACACAGAGATTAGCACAGATGCTGCAAAGTTATATGATGGCAATTGGAATCAAGGTTGAACTGAACGTGGTGGATATGGCATTATATACATCCATTCGTCTGGATGGTACACAGTATGACATCGTGTTAAATACAATTGGTGGTACATTTTTAACAGATCATTGGACCATTCGATATGACCCAGCTGCTTATAAAACTGGTGATGCTACTAGCCGTCGTGACACGGTTCTAGGAGAACTTCTATATAAAACCTGGACACCAAGCGGCTATACAGAAGCAAATATTGACGAGGTTCACAATTATATTAAGGATAACGCAATTGCATATGGTATGTTTAATCCTCAGACCATTGTTGTAATAAGAAAAGATGCTGGATTGGAAGAAGAAGTATTAGAGTATCAGGGTTACATTGCTCCGGCTGCCAGCAAATTTACTGATTACTAAAATTCAAGAAACAAGACATTCTTATAAAAATTCTAAGCTGCGGTGCGCGGGAAACAATGATTTTCTGTGCACCAATCAGCTTCAATGGAGAATAATATATGTTAAAATATGTAGGGAAACGATTGCTCTGGATGATTCCGATTGTTCTAGGGGTTGCGATTCTGGTTTTTACCATGATGACCTTTTGTCCCGGCAATCCAGAGGAAATTATCCTGGGTGCTACCGCAACAGAATCAGAGCTTGTGGCTAAGCGCCTGGAATTGGGATTGGATGATCCGTTTTTAATCCGTCTGGGTCGATATATGAGTGATGTATTTATTCATTTTGACCTGGGGAAATCTTGGTTAACCAATGTAGATATTATGAGTTCAATCGGGGAACGCCTTCCCAGAACTTTAATGTTAACTGTTGCAACTTTGATTATATCTATGGGAATTGGAATTCCGCTGGGGGTTATTGCAGCGATCAAGCAGAACAAATGGCAAGATTCTCTATGTATGGTGCTTGCACTCGTAGGTGTGGCAGTTCCAAACTTTTGGCTCGCACTGCTTTTGGTTTTACAGTTTTCTGTAAAGCTTGATTGGTTGCCTGCCCTCGGAATCGGTACCGGACTTGCAGGAATTAAATATTTTATTCTGCCTGCCATTGCCGGAAGTACAGGTGGTTTAGCAAACTGTGCGAGACAGACTCGTTCAGCCATGCTGGATGTTATTCGTGCCGACTATATCACGACAGCTCGTTCAAAAGGTGTGCCAGAGCGAGAAGTAATTATGAAACATGCTTTAAAAAATAGTTTGATTCCTATCATTACTGTAATGGGAACGATGTTTGGCCACTTTTTGGGTGGAGCTATGATCATTGAAACTATTTTCTCGATTCCTGGTATGGGAACTTATATTATTGGAGCGGTAAATAGCCGCGATTATCCAATTGTACAAGGCGGATCGATCTTCCTCGCGATTACATTTAGTTTTTGTATGCTGGTAGTTGATTTACTTTATGCGACAGTAGACCCAAGAATCAAAGCACAATATGCATCGCATAAGAAGAGAAGGAAGGTGAAAGCAAATGCCTAAGACAATCGGAAAAGCCAAAAAGCAGAGCGAATTTGTTCGTATTATGAAACAATTGAGTAAGAATAAGATGGCAATGCTGGGTCTGGCGATTCTATCAGCGGAGATTATACTGGCTATACTTTCTCCCTATATTATTCCCTATGATTATTCGTTTATGGATATGATAAATACCTTTGCGAAACCATCCTTCCAACATCCTTTTGGATGTGATGATATGGGAAGAGATATTTTCAGCCGTATTCTATATGGTGCAAGATATTCTATTTCCATCGGTATCATTGCTGTAGGTATCGGTACAGTGCTAGGATGCACAATTGGTGCGACAGCAGGTTACTTTGGCGGTCGTGTAGATAATATAATAATGCGTTTTTTGGATATCATTCAGGCGATTCCTGGAATGCTATTAATGATTGTTATTTCAGCCGTACTTGGACCTGGATATTTTAATACGATTATAGCTTTGTCCATAGGAAGTATCTCCGGCATGGCCAGAATGCTTCGTGCACAGATGTTAAAAGAACGTGAGAATGAATACATTGAAGCAGCACAGTCCATCAACTGCAGCAAATTCCGGATTATCGTAAGTCATCTGCTTCCCAACTGTATTTCGCCAATGATTGTATCTGCGACCATGGGTGTTGCTCAGACAATTACTGTTGCAGCAGGTTTAAGTTTTATTGGTCTGGGAGTTCAGCCGCCTACTCCTGAATGGGGAGCTATGTTGGCCGGAGCCCGTCAGTTTATTCGCCAGGCACCACATCTGGTTTACTTTCCGGGATTGGCGATTGCTGTAACCGTACTTGCACTCAATTTATTGGGAGATGGCTTAAGAGATGCCCTTGATCCCAAGTTGAAGAATTAAGGAAGGAGGAACTGCTGTGTCTCAAAAAGATATAAATACAAATATGCCGTTCCTTTCGATCAAGGAT
>JAEWMZ010000204.1 GCA_023392995.1 Bacillota bacterium | reverse complement strand
CATTTGTAACTTCGGATAAGCTCTTATTCAGCACAACCTTCCATTCAATCTCATCATCTAAAGCTACTTCATTTGACCCGCCCACATTTGTCGCAGTTTTTTCCAGAAACTTTTGGTAATTGCTGTTTCCTACCTGGGCTGTATAAGTCTTACCAAGAAAAGATGCTTCATTCTTATAGGTTTGATCCGAGATTCCAAAAATATCTGTCTTGTATTGTATGAGATATCTTCCATTTGTGACTCCGGGGATCGTCAGGGTAAATCCTTTTTTATCTGAATTGACAGTTAAGACATAATCACTGGAAGCTAATGTTCTTTGTATAATCGGACTATTGTTACTTGAATTAACCGTATATTCCTTAACAGTTAAATCTGTTTGGATATTACTGTTTAACTGATGCTTACCAGCAGTTAACTGATCTGTAATCACCAGATCTCCATTTACTGTTTTTCCCTGGTCATTTGCATAAATGCTCCAGCTTATTGTTCGTCCTTGAAGGTCAGCCGTACCTGTCTTTTTACCATTATCATAGGAGGTTTTATCCAGCTGATAGGATTTCGATACAGTTCCGCCTGAGATACCAGGTTCTGATGCATCTTTGGAGTAAACAAAATCAGCTTTATTTTCATAATAACGTTGTCCCGGGGATGTGTTTTCTTCTATGCTGGGGTAGATGTCCCTGTCAAAACTGGTTTTATAATAAACCGTATAATCTGATCCTGACATTGTCTGATTTATGGTTAGGACAAATCCTTTTTGGTACCCCTGTTCCCCTTCCACCGTAGCTGGTGTAATTGTGTAATCGATATCTTTGGTCCAGTTCAGTACTGTACTTCCCCTTTTGAAGCGAAGGGAATTCTCTTGGAAATACAAGCCCTTTTGCGGAAAAGTATCCGTAATCATCAGTTTCGTGATGTCTTCCTTGGTTGGTTTGATGGTGAACATCCAGCTCATGGTTTTATCTACGTAATTGACAGGGCTGTAAGCGATACCTCCGACCGTGACTGTGCTCCCTAGTGTGCCTTTTGTAAATGTGTTTTCAATCCGAGGTTTATCCGTAGCTTTTACCTTATCATTCTCTGTACCTTCACCGCTATTCGGGGTGATACTGTTGTCATTTGCAGTGATCCAGGCCTCGTTCTCAAACACGATATCAATGGCATACTTTTCGGGTGCTATGACAGTATCGTAAGATATGGTAAACTGCTTCGTAATATCTCCAAGTCCTATGCTAAACTCCGCAGGACCGACAATACTTCCTCCTGGAAGCACTGAGATATTTGCATTTGGAACAGATTTCGAATAAATCGTAGTACCGGCAGCATTCTTGATAACGATGGAATCCTTATCCAGTGTGAGCCCTTCTGGCAGACTGTCATGTATGACTGCCCCTCCAATGGGATGCTCCCCGCCATTGACCGTCAATTCCCAGGAAATCTTCTTCGTGGTATAATTAATGGTGGTAGCTAACCGTTGTTTTTTTAATAACGATACTCTGACCGCTTTTGCTGTACTCGATACGGTATCCAGCATAACTGTATCATCTTTTAGTACTGCAGTATTATTGCAGATCAATTGGGGAACAAACTCCTCCGGGTACTGCACGGCTGTTTCATAAGTAATTTGATATGCTTCCTTACTTAACGCTCCCAGAGTAACTTTCAAAGAACTGCCTGTAACGGAGTTGATCTCTATTTTGTCCGGTTCCAGCACCACCTGACTTCCCTGGGACCAATTGGTGCCGTTTTTAACTAATTTGAAGATTTTAACAGTGTCCGGGATAATGCTTTGATTTTGATCTACTTGATCCTCAATAATGGCATTTCCAATATCTGCTTCCATCTTATTAATATCCAAGATCCATTTGATGCTTCGAGTATTGCCCTTGGAGTCATTTTGAGGCACTCCCTCTCTCTTTTCCAGCGCAGAGGCTTTTATATATGGTCCTAAAACCTTTACTGCCGTTTCCGGTACACCTGCTGCTCCATCCTTTATGGATGCCACATTGGAATATGTAATTCCATAGGTATTGATTTTTGTTCGATAAGTGATGCGATATGCTTGATTTATCCCATCAAAATCCACCTGAAAGCTCTTTCCATCCTCTGCGATCTGTATCGCTCCTCCGGATACACTGGTAATCTCGCTTCCTTGGACTACCCCATTATATCCAACGTTAAGATGATAGATCTTAAGCTCCAAAGGATCCAATGTCAGACCTGCCGGGATAACATCCGATACGATTGCATCCGTAAGTGCTGCTTCTTTGGTATTTACATCAATGGTCCAGTTGATGTACTTTGGATTTGCTTCACTGTCTACCGCTCCGCCTTTCGCAATCGCTGCTCCTGAATTTTTTGGCTTAACGGCAATGGTAAAATGAATACTGTCTCCAAATGCAATCTCCTTTTCCAGACTGTCAGTAAATTCATTGACATCAATTTTAAATTGAATCTGAACATTCCCTTTTCTCTGATCTTCAAAATCCCCACCTAATCTCAGCTGATCATTAAAGGCAAGAATCAGATTATTTCCTGCATCCAAAGAATACTTCCCTACGCTCACCTCCTGCTCGGGGTTTTCCGGGTCTGTAAATAGCAAATCACCCTTTGCCTGGGCCATATCAATAGGAAGAAATACTTTTGGAATTGATATCATTGCATAATCCCCGTCCGTTACTTCCTGTCCATCCGGTATCTTCCAATCCAGACCCAAGGTAATGACTGTATCCTCTGTGATCTCGATTGGCATGGCAGGATCCATGGCGTTCCCGTTTTTATCCTGCATTTTAACCTCTGTAAGAATATCCCCCAGATTTGTGGCAGCACTAACCTTCACCCAGGAACCAAGCGCCGAGAGTGGCGCCTCCAGTACCATACTAAGAGTGAGCACAAACACAAATAGTAACTTTATCGATTTCTTTAAAAACTTCATTTTAATCCCTCCTCTGTTCTACATAATATTATTAGTGACTTGAAAAATATAAGGTATTTAAACAAGGCAGCTTAATTTACTATATCCAATATCTTTGCATTAGCGATTTTGGACCGTAGTATTTGGTGAACTTTCTTCAGCCAATATTTTTTTACTTTCTTTTTACTTCAATGCTTTACTATTTTTATTTCTCCTTTCTAAATGGTATTTTTTGAAACTTAAAAGCAGCCCCCACAAACATACTTTGCGAAAATCATATCAAATCATATGTTACAGGATTGTTGCAAAATACAAATGTATTTCCTATTTAAATAGCAACCAAGTCAGAAAATATTAGTTTCTATTTCTTCAATTATTTTAATAATACTTAGCGAATGATCTTGGATAAGCTATTCTCTGAACTCTATATCTGTCAATCCATTCCAAAATAGGTATAAATACCTATATGCCTTTGCCACATTATAACACAATAATCGACAAATTCAAACAAATTAACATCATTTTAGAATTAATTAATCCTACTTTTTTGCCTGTTTTAACTCAATTCAATGCAATGTTCATAGGAGGCCTTTAATCATGGCAAAAAGGAAGTTTACAAAGTAGGAAAACTAACAGAAGGAAAGAAAAATCTCATCAATGAATTACTTTAAGAGTACGATATTCAAGATGCATCCGATATCCAAGATGCTTTGAAAGATTTGCTTGGAGGAACAATTCAAGAAATGCTTGAGTCTGAAATGGATAGCCACTTAGGATATAATAAGTATGAGTGTTCACAAGATGTTGATAATTATCGTAATGGTAGCAAAATTTCTTTGTAAGTAGTGCGTTTTGAATCAATCGCTGTGTACATTCGTATAGAGTCGGTATGCACGTATGCAGCAAAAAGGCTATGTTTTTATACTAACGGTGTACCGCTAGGTAACAATGATATTAAATTGGATTTTAATGGATAGATCAACAAGACCTTCACTGTTCAATCCCCTCTTGACAATAGTCCAGTCACGGACTATAATAGTCCATAATCGGACTATTACTATTGGAGGTGCCGACTTGAGTGATAATGCAGTTTTAACAAAGGAACTAACCCGCTATTATTCAATATGGCAGGAAATCAACTATTTATATGATGAATGGGCAAAATCACATGGAATATCTGTTAGCTATTTATTGATTCTTGCCGCAATTGATGAAGCCCAAGATGAGTGTACCCAAAAAAAAATCGGTCAGCGATACATGATACCGAAGCAAACGGTGAATGCAGCTCTGAAAGCTATGGAGCAAAAAGGCTATGTTGTCCTTCACTCGTTGTTGAAGGATAAGCGAAACAAACAAATCAGTTTCACCGAAATTGGACAAGCATACGCCGATTCGATTCTCAATGAGCTACGAAGAGTTGAACTTTCTGCGATAGAAAAAATAGGAAGTGAGCGTATGAGTAGATTCAATGATGATGGCGAACTGTTCATCAAATTTTTAAGCGAAGCTGGAGATAAGAATACCAACGCATAATAAACATTAGAAAGGAGAACTTTATGGAATTCACCAAAGTTATAAAGGATAGAAGGTCTGTAAGAAAATACAGTAAGAGAAAACCTTCAAAAGAACAACTGATGCAAATATTGGAAGCAGGACGTCTAGCTCCGACTGCTTATAACAAACAGCCACAAAAAATATATGTTCTTGAAACAGAAATGTCTTTGGAAAAAGTGGACAAGGTTCATCCTTGTCGTTATGGCGCACCTATAGTATTACTGGTATGTGCAGATGCAGCAATAGCTGGACCTTCTGCAGAAATTGACGGTACCATTGTAGCAACACATATGCTTCTTGCTGCTTATAATGCAGGTGTTGACTCAGTTTGGGCTGGTGTGTTAAAGAGGGAGGAAACTAGAAAAATCTATAATTTGCCTGAGACTGTAATTCCAATTTGCTTTATTGATTTGGGATTTCAGCCTACAGATAGCAGGGTTAATCTGTCTTCCGCAAAGAGAAACCCATTGGAATCAATGGTGACAATCTTGTAACTTTGGCATTTGCACCCCTATTTTATCAGCGGGTAGTTGGCCTACTCTTTATTTTAAGAGACGTTGCAGAGCAACCTATATCTTCAATTAAAGAAAGGGATATCACACGAGGGTAATATCTCTTTCTTTTTAATTTTTAAATCATTTGACAAGCATCAGCTCTACAAACTTCGACTTCATCTCTATCCCTGTCTGAATAAACTCAATCAATTTAGAAGTTTCTCTTTTCTTCAACGATTTTTGTATTCCTGGCCTGGTGCCAGCACAATTACGCGCTCTGGATTGACTACAGATCGAAATCTCCAATATACCAGATTTTAACATCTCTTGTACGTAAATAAAATCCACAACATTCTGTGTCTTCCCATACTCGGTAATTATAACTTTCATACATTCTCTGCCAGGCGTTATCTGCAGGTATCAGTTCTATGTCTATCTCGCCCACTTGAATATGGTTTGCTATATCATGCCCATTTCCATCAATGTCACACTCTTCCTTCATCAATGAAGCCACATATAGCGTTGTATGATATGCATTGCACACAGATTTCAAGTCCTTACAGGTAGCTCTGGAATAATGATCCCTATCTTATATATTAGTACTTTCAAATAAGCTCTTCAAAATATACTTTAGATATAGCTCCACAATATTAATATCAGAGCATTGATACAGCATCCTCGATCCGACGACATCTTCAATTTCATTAAAAATCAACTCTCCCTGATCTCCTATAATAAAGTCAATACCGACCAGACCGAATTCGAACTGATCTATTATTGTTTTAGTCAGTATTCTTTCCTTATCCGAAAGGTCGTATCGTCTGACCTCGCCTCCCAGAGAAAAATTAGACTTAAAACCATCTTTAGCAGTTCTTAGTACAGCAGCAATTATCTCATTTCCAATTACATATACTCTTAAATCCTGATATTTATTTCCGACAAGTGGTTGAACAACAAAATCACTATTTCCCATACCTTGTAATATAGACTTATATGCCTGGCTCAACAAGCCAAGATCTGAGCTGGTATCTATTTCCGGGCACGACTTATTAAGCTCCAATTTATCCGGTGTAGCTAAAAATACCTGCTGCCCCCCATGACCTTCTACAGCTTTTACTACCGTCGGCTCTGCTACTGATAATAATACCTCTTTCATCCGCCCATTCTGATAGAAACAGGAATCCACCATCGGTATCCCGGTCTTTGCTAAGAACTGGTAGGTTCTGGCTTTATCGTTACAAATCTCAGAGACTACGGAATTATTGTATACCTTGATCCCTAGCAGCTCCAACTGTCTGCTTAGGAGGGGATAAATGGTTCGATTGATTACAAAATCCGGATAATCCACCTCTTTCTTGTCGATGGTGATAAACCAGTGATTGCTTCTGACTCCAAATTCTATGTCCTCAACCAGAACCAGCCTGATCTCTATTCCCAGCTTCCGTCCCTCCTCGATATAGAAGCGAATATACTCCCTGTTATATATCGCAGCTTCACGAAAGTATATTATCCATGCTAACATGCAATCACCTTCTCTTTGTTGTAATTATAATTAGACTTAGTATCAGGCTAGCTTCCTAACCCTAGGAGCTATTACTTGCTTTCCAGGAAAGCCTCCATTTCCTCTCTAAACCCGAGCCTTGATGTATGAAATAATTTCTTCCGCAACATTAATTCCGGTACACTCAAAGACCGTTTTAAAGTGTGCATTTGAATTCACCTCACATACATAGGTTTCTTCCTTTTCACCAAACAGGAGATCCACTCCTGCAAAATCCAGTCCGATCACTTTACAGCACTCCAGCGCCAGCCTGCACTGCTCCTGTGATGGCTCGTAGGGCAGCATTCTACCACCAATGGTTACATTCGCACGAAAATCACCATTTTCCGAATACCGATACATGCTAGCCACTACTTGGTCACCAACTACCTGTAATCGTACATCTCTACCTTTACTGGTTTGAATAAATTCCTGGAACAACACTGGTTTTGTTTTGCATTGCTCCAATCTTTGCACCAGCTCCTCGTAGCTAGAAACCAAATATACTTGCTGACCAAAAGACCCAAAGCTCTCCTTAACTACAAGTGGGAAGCCCAGCTGATCTCCCACCTTTCTAAGAAAGTCATAGCTGGTGTACCCAATATTATCAAAGGTCATGGGAGCAAGGATTGTTCTTG
Organism: Bacillota bacterium; assembly: GCA_023392995.1. Classification (GTDB taxonomy): domain Bacteria; phylum Bacillota; class Clostridia; order Lachnospirales; family Lachnospiraceae; genus Mobilitalea. The sequence continues at coordinate 6,623 of JAEWMZ010000204.1, read as the reverse complement.
GCATTTTTATCTTTGCATTCATCAGCGCCAGATGGGTCAGCGCCTTATCATCACAAATGCCAATGGCTCTTGAAGAGTTAAATACAGGATAGCCCAGCTGCTCTAAATACTGCGCCAGCTTTATATCCTTATCCCAAAATAAAACAAAATCAATATCTTCCTCTTTTTTTACGCCAGGAATATCAACCAAAAGCTCGGCATTCGTTCTGATACTCAACATAATCCCCTGCCGCTTCGCTGCTTCAACCAGCCATGTATGAATCTCATTAAACTTATTGGAATTTAAGAACGCGTTTACAATAAGGATACCTTTCATTCTATTACCTTTTGCCTTTCTCTAATTTACACGAACAAGCTATTCGGCTATAGGATATCCTTTTACCTGAAAAATTTGCAAGCCCTTCGTTATAAGATGCATTATACAAGAGTAGAATATGCTAAAAACAGCGAAAAAATCATGACGAGATCCAAAGCTCTGATCCCACCTCATGATTTCCTGCTGATTATTATCGCGCACTACTTCTATGAATTCTACTAAATTAATATTCTTCCAAATACTGTTCAAACTGTTCCAAGGACATAAGAACCTTTCTGGGCTTCGTACCCTCTTCCGGTCCTACCACCCCGGCTTCCGCCAGTTGATCCATGATCCTGGCCGCACGGTTAAAGCCAATCTTATATACCCTCTGCAGCATACCGATGGAGGCTTTATCTTTATCGATAATGAATTTTCCAGCTTCTGCAAAATACTCATCCCGGTCATCACCGCCGCTCTGCAAGCCGCCTTCTCCCGCCTTGGCATTGTTAATCTTCTCATGAATATCATCGCTGTAGTTGGATTCTGAATTATTCGACTTCAGGAAATCCACCACCGCCGCCACTTCCTTATCACTGACAAAGGCACCCTGGATACGCACCGGCTTTGGATAGCCGGAGGGGAAGAACAGCATATCACCCTTACCGAGGAGCTTCTCTGCCCCGGCGCTATCAAGAACGGTACGGGAATCTATTTGAGAAGACACCGCGAACGCAATTCTTGAAGGTATATTAGCCTTAATCAAGCCTGTGATTACATTAACTGACGGTCTTTGTGTTGCAATTACAAGGTGAATGCCGGCAGCTCTTGCCAGCTGTGCCAGACGGCAAATAGCATCCTCCACTTCACCCGGAGCCACCATCATAAGGTCAGCCAACTCATCGATAATGATCACAATCTGAGGGAGCTTTTGAACAGTTTCATCCTCCAGATATTCTACCTTTGCCACCTTATCGTTATAGCTCTTTAAATCCTTGGCACCAACATCCGCGAATTTTTTATATCGTTCTGTCATCTCTATTACCGCCCAGTTAAGAGCTGCCGAAGCCTTCTTGGGGTCTGTTACCACCGGAATCAAGAGATGGGGAATTCCATTATACACATTTAATTCCACTACCTTTGGATCCACCATAATCATACGAACATCCGAAGGCTTTGACTTATATAAAATACTCATAATCAACGTATTGATACATACTGATTTACCAGAGCCGGTTGCTCCTGCGATTAATAGATGGGGCATCTTTGCAATATCGGTGACAATCGTTTGTCCACCGATATCCTTACCAACGGCAAAGGATATATTACATTTATTATCTGTAAATTCCTTGCTTTCTATTAATTCACGGAAGGTAACCATGGTATTTTCTTTATTGGGTACTTCAATACCTACCGCCGCTTTTCCCGGAATCGGGGCTTCGATACGAATTTCTGAAGCCGCCAGATTCAGTTTAATGTCGTCAGCAAGACTCGTAATTCTGCTTACCTTAACCCCCTGCTCCGGCTGAAGCTCATATCTGGTAACCGCAGGTCCCACACTGGCATTGGTAACCGTAACACGAACCCCAAAGCTGTCAAAGGTGGTCTGCAGCTTCATTGCTGTCTCTTTCAAATCCTTTTCTGTCATTCCGCCCTTGCCATTTTTATTTTTAGCAGCTGTTAATAAACCAGGTGAAGGGAAGATATATTCCTTTTGTTTGGTCTCTTGAGATATCTCCAGTTGTTCTACATTCGTAGCATCCTTTTCAGGATTCTTTACTTTCTTTTCTACATGAGTAGATTCTTTTTTTATTTCACTTTCAATCGGTTGCTCCACAACTGCTTCCGCTGCTTCCGCTGCTTCCGCTGCTGCCGCCTGCCAATCCTCAATCTTATCTTCTTTCTGCTCTTCCAGGTTCACCTCAAAGCTTTCCGGTTCTTCCTGCTGTAAGGCTTGTCCAAATTTACTTCGCAGCTCCTCTTCATAGGTCGTTACCGGTTGTGCCATCTCTACGACAGCCTCTTTTTTATCCTCAAACAGATGATGGAAATCCAAAACCGGAAGCTCCTGTTCTTCCTTCTTCTGATTCTTTTTGAGCTTATTCTCTTTTATTCCTGCCAAGTCCTTCTGATCGGCAACGCCTTGTAGATTCTGTATAGATATCTTTGCTTTTGCAGAAGGCTGAGCCGTCTGCACTGACTTATCCATAACAAAGGTCTTCGGAGGTCTTCGTCCCGAATCAAGCGCTTCCTCTTCTGCCATCTGCTCTTTTCGAAGCCTTTGATACTCTCTTCTTTCGTATAAGGACTCTTTACTCTTTTTTGCAAGATAGGTAAGAAGTGCTTTTCCCGATAACACAATCAATGAGATAATAATAATTGCAATTAGAATAATATAAGTTGCAACTTCTTCAAATAATCCTCCAAAGATCATGACGAAAATACCGCCAAGGATTCCACCGCCATTACGTCCCTCCCTGGAAGCCTTAAAATAATCAAAAAGCTTTCTGGTATCAACATAGGAATTGGTTATTAATTCAATTAATGCAGCTAAGGCAATGAATAATACCACAGCACTAATAATTTTAGTAATTGCTTTCCGATTCCCCATATTGGATAAATAAAATGCAGTAAGAAAAAACAGAATAAAAGGGAACACATACGTTTCCAGCCCTATCATTCCAAAGAAAAAGCTGCTGAAAAACTTTCCTACGGCACCGGATAAATCTAAATTACTCAAAAAAAGCAGCACTGAAATTACGAGAGTTATAATGAGAATAATCTCGTCCTGCATAGCCCCGTTTTCCTTTACTCTTGCCTGAGCTTCTCTGCTATATTTTTTCTTGCGTGTATTTGTACTTTTTTTCGTTTTCTGTTTGGGAGCCACCTCGCCTTTTCCTCCTTGTTCCCTCTGTGGTGTGTCTGAAAACTGCTTATGCCGAGCATTCAGCGCGATACAACAAGTTTTCAGACATGCCCTAGCTTGAATAGACAGATGAACAAGCAAATGCTTCATCTGTCCCGATTTATTACTTTATATACCATATGATTGCAACTGCTCCTATCACAAAGCAGTAATAGGCAAAATATTTAAACTTCTTACCCCGTACAAGCACCAGCATTGTCTTTATGGCGAAAAAGCCCACCGCAGCCGCAATTACCGTTCCGACCAAATAGTTCATAAGCTGATTCTGTGTCACCATATCCATGGAGAAATCTTTTACTTCCAGTACCACTGCACCTAAAATAGCGGGTATTGACATGATAAAGGAATATTTCACGGCAAAATTCCTGTCTAGCCCCAGCAAAAGAGCTGCTGTAATCGTAGTTCCCGATCTAGATAAACCCGGCATTATTGCGAAGCCCTGGGCTACACCAAGAATTCCTGCATCGGTATAACTGACATCTGACTCATTCTTCTTCCCCGTCTCGGTTCGATCGGCAAGAATCAGGCACAAGCCTGTTATAATGAGGCATACTCCCGTAATGAGAATATTGTTACTGATACCTTCTATGAAATCCTTACATAGAACCCCAATTAAGCCTGTAGGAATCGTAGATACAATTACCATCAATACAAACCGGCGGTAAGGCGTCGAAATCACTTGCCTGTAGCCAGTTTCCTTTTGCTTTCCCGACTGATTTATGTAACGCCAAGTATTCACCAACAAGTCCCCGATCATGTAAAAGCCTTCGCAAATCAGTTCCAGTATATCCTTCCAGAATGCGATACAAACCGCCACCAGGGTTCCAAAATGAAGCATTACATTGAACAACAAGCCTGTATCCGCTTTCATATGTAGAATATTACTCATTAATGCCAAATGCCCGTCACTGCTAATTGGCAGAAACTCCGCTATCCCTTGTACAACTCCCATAATAATTGCATTTAATAAGTCCATACTTATTCCCATGCCTTTCAATGTTTGATTTTTGCCTTCAAGCCTTGAACAATTCTCTTATTATGTAGTTTGAAATAACTTTTCTATTTGTATCCTGCCACTTTCATCCTTTGGATAATTTTTCATGCCAAAACATTCCCAGCTATCATTATACATTTAATAAAAATGATATGCAAGTCAAACTTCCATAGATAAATTGATGCATTTCTACATCAATTGAGCGAAAAAAGGGGCTGTTGCAAAGGACAGCCCTGGAGATATTATCTTACCATAGCTGCATTTTACAACAGGCCCTAGCAGTGATTTTTATTAGTGTTATTTTTGTGGGTAAGATAATTACTCTCCTTGAGAGTCTATAAAAACTCATGCTTTAATTCTTCATTCTAATTCTTCATTCTCATACTAATACTAATTCTCATACTAATTTTAATCCTTCATTCTCATTCCCGGCACATAATCAGCATTTAAATAATCCTTCATATCAGTGGAATTGATTCGTTCAATAACATAGCCCTCTCCCTCTCGGCGTGTTGTAATTCTGCCATTTGGCAGAAGCACCTCGCGATATTGGGATTCGCTATTTTCTCCTGACTCCAGCGCTCCATATTTTACGCTTTTGATATCCTCATTTTTCTTGGAACGAAAAACACTTGGATCTGCATATATTCTTTCTAATGGTCTGATTGTATACAGCATAGCACAATCACTCTCCTTTTTTCTCATCAATCAGTTCATTGATTTTACGCAATGCTTCCTTAATACCACCCACTTCATTAATAATTCCCTTTTGCACTGTTTCCGGTCCTACTAAGATAGAGCCCACATCCTTTGCCAATTGACTTGTATCCAGCATCAGATCACGGAAGCTATTATAGTCAATATTGGAATGGGACACGACAAAGCTGATGATGCGATCTTGAATTTTCTCGAAATACTCAAAGGTCTGGGTCACACCAATCACCGTACCATTCATACGAACCGGGTGAATGATCATCGTCGCCGTTGGAACGATATAGCTGTAGTTCGCAGAAACCGCCAGCGGTACACCAATGGAATGGGAGCCTCCCAGTACCAGCGTTACTGTAGGCTTACTGAGGGAGGCAATCATTTCTGCAATGGCAAGGCCTGCCTCCACATCTCCTCCGACCGTATTGATCAAGATTAATAAGCCATCAATGTCAGTGCTATCTTCAATTGCTGCCAATTGGGGCAGAACATGTTCATATTTCGTCGTTTTATTATGTTGCGGAAGACATTCGTGTCCTTCAATCTCACCAATGATCGATAATAGATGTATTTTATGCTCTTGATTTCCGTTTTCAAGAACTGTCTGCCCGTACTCGCTGATTTTTTGATCCTTTAGGTCTTCATTTTCCTTGACTACTTTTTCTTTTTCCTGTTTTTCCTGAGAATTTTGATCTTGCTCACCGCTATTTCCATCCTTCTTTTTCCGGCTGTCTTGCGGATTATTCTGATAGAGCTTATTCTGGTCGTTATTTTCCATTAAATTATCTCTTTGCATGTGACTCCCTCATTTCTGGTTAATAATAAATAAGCTGCTTCTTTATTCATAACTTGATCAAACGGATAATGCTTTATCGTGTAAAAAAAGGAATTACAGAAGTAATTCCTCTTTTTATTATTTGATCAACCTCTTTGTTTTATTCTGTTGATAGGATTATTTATTAAGAAGATCAATTTATTAGAACGCTTATAAACTAATTGATTCATCCGAATTGTTTTAGCATAGCAGCCATATTGGGAATCAAGAAGGCATAAAGAAATAACAGAATCGCTATTTTTTAAGCTTTCTTGCGTTTTTACTCTTCCCAATAAGTTTTTATATTTTTTCTTTCTATTTCCAAGATAAAATTTCTTTTAATCCACAGAAAATATTCTAGTTCCTTTAAGATCTGAAATAACGCTGCTCTGTATTCGAATTCTTCCCTGTTTTTTGGCAGCTCCTCTTTTCTATAATCATCCTTCAATTGATCCATCGCAAATAAAAGTCCCTCTATATTATTAAGCTCATGAAAGGATTCTGCAATTTGATCGATAAAAGCTGCAATCGGATATGTTTGCTTTAACAGCACAGGAATTTCTTCAATCTTGGCTTTAATATCCTTAAGAACCTCCAGCTGAAGCTTTCTCATCTCCAGATAGGCGATGAGATATTTTGTATCATTTAATAAGGTATTTCCCGCTTCCTCATAAGCATTCTGCAATAATGCCTCCAGTCTCAGCTCCAATTGAAGAAAATCTACTGTCCCAGACTGCTCCGATAGTACCTGCTCCTGCTCTACCTGTTTTTGCTGTACTTGCTCCTGTTGTACTTGCTTTTGCTGCACTTTTTCCTGCTTTCTCTGTTCCTGTTGCACTTGGTCCTGCTGTACTTGCTTCTGCTTCATCTGTTCCTGCTGCCTCTG
>JAEWMZ010000203.1 GCA_023392995.1 Bacillota bacterium | reverse complement strand
TACTAGCTGCCAGCTCCTGGGTTGTGGCTGCCACATCTTCTATATTTCCATTGAGCTCCTTCATATTACCATTCACATTTGCCACAACTTCAATTATCTTATCTGCCTCAGTTTTTGTACTTCCCACTAGTTTTGCAATAGCTTTCTTCATGGTCTCAATCTCATTACCCAGTAATCCAAAGTCATCTCTTCGTTTTATGTAGCCCTCGGGCAGACTTATTGTAAAATCTCCAGTTGCCAAGGTATTAAAATAGCTTCCCAAAGTTTTAAAATCTTTGTTCAGTGACCTTGAGAAGAGGATTGTTATTAGTGTGGATGCAATAACAGCTACTCCAAGAATAATGCTAAAGCCGATCATATTCGCGAGCAATTCTTTATTTCCCTGCTCTCTGACTGCCTGAACTTCATCATCAATATAATCCGTATAGTTGCCGGTTCCTATCACCCACTGATATGGTTGATAGGCTAAGGTATATCCACGCTTTGGTAAAGGTTCTCCCCCCTCCGCCTTTGGAAAATAATAATCCGTAAAACCTCCGCCCTCCTGTTGTCCGGCTGCTATTAAAGCTTTGATTAAATAAAATCCATTGACATCCTGCTTATCCATTCGATTTGTGCCTTCGGTTTTCTCGTCTCCTAATAATACAATATTATCCCCCTCGTAGGTATCAATCCAAAAATATCCGTTATCGCCATACCGAAGCTCCCTTACCAAATCTGCCGCTCTTTTTTTCGCTTCTTCCAGGGTATACTCACCCTTTTCTCTTTTTGCATCAATGGCGGCGATTAAGGAAACCACCGTCTGCACCTGGGTTTTTATATTATTATCATAGCTTGTCCGTATACTGCTTTCTACCTCCTCAAGCTTCCTCTCATTTGCTGAGAATTTTTCAAAAATTGATAATCCGGAAACCACCGCTATTACAATAAGCAGGCAGCTTGATAAAAGTAATACCTTTGTCCTCACCTTTGCATTTTTTATGCTGATTTTTTTCATCTGTACCCTCCCCTTCCTATTATTAATATACTTCCTATAAAACTTAATACTTTTTAAGTCCTTATGAAGCTGACGGTCTATTCACCGTGAGGGCACTGGTCAGCGGATCTGAAATATACTTTTTGATCCGTAACTTTCATGTTTATTCAACCGCTAGGCCGAGGGATGCAGGTGATATGAAAGATTTCTTTTTCACACGAGCTGTCATTCGACCGTAAGACCACCAGGTGCCGGATATGAATGATTCTTATTATTCATTCACACCCTCTTCTGTTTTAATTCTACAATAAACGACATTTATTTGCAATGTTCACTATTCCCTATGTTTGCTTTCTTGATTGACAATGAGGTAAAACCTGGGATAAATCCAGAATAAATTTTGGATAAATTCATGGTAATAACTTAGTACGTAATTAGAATGTAAATAAAGAAGTCGTAAATAACATAAACCAAAAGAAACATATAACAAAAAAATCTGTGAACCTCAGCTCTACAGCTGTTATTCACAGATTTTTATTCTAATGCTATTTACCCATCATGTGTTATGTTAGATTATTGCAATATCCTCAACGTCCTTCATGAGTAATAATGTGCCTTTTTTTACTTTATAATAGATTACTAAACTGGCTTACTGAACGATGAAACCTTCTTCATCCCAAAGATCATGCCAATCCTTTGCACCTTCCCATAGGAATACCTGACCTTTTACCAGACGGTTGTTTCTTTCCAGCGTAGCAATAATCGCCATTTCTTCCTCTGTCAAAGGATCTTCTGTTGTACATCTTAAGTTGCTCACATACTCCATCTCATGTACGGAGAAAGGAATCGGAATCTGTCCACGCTGTACAGCCCATTTTAATGCTACTACTGCTGGATGAATACCGTGTGCTTCAGCGATTGCTTTCATCTCAGGAAGCTGGATATCAGCCACATCCTCCGGAGTCATATCACGTTCCGGTCTGGTCGGAGAACCAATTGGCATGAAGCCGATTGGCTGAATCTTATGTGCTACCAGGTAATCAAACAGTTCCTGCTGCTGGAAGCAAGGATGAATCTCCATCTCACAAGCAACCGGCATAATCTTCATCATCGGTAATACTGCTTCTAGCTTTGGAATTGTCATATTGGAGATACCAATGGATTTAATTAACCCTTTTTCTACCAAAGCTTCGCATTGTCTATAGGTATTGATAAAACGCTCCGGGCTGAAGGGTTTGGAATCAGGATTACGAGAATCCACATCGCAGCCTGGTGCATGATAGTTAGGGAAAGGCCAGTGAATGAAGAATAAGTCGATATAATCACTTCTTAAATCTGCGATACTCTTTCTGCAAGATTCTTCTACTCTGTCATGCATATCATTCCATACTTTGGTCATGATATAAAGATCCTTACGCTCTACTACTCCTTCATCAAAGGCAGCCTGGAACACATCACCAATCTGTGTCTCATTGCCGTAGCAAGCAGCACAGTCAAACATGCGGTAACCACAGCGAATAGCGCCGCCTACAGCCGCTGATACCTGCTCTGGAGTAAAACGGTCGGAACCGAAGGTTCCCATACCCATGAAAGGAATTTCCTCTCCTGTATAAAGTTTTGCTTTTGGTACAATCTTTGGATCAATAAATTGACTCATAATGATTCTCCTTTTCTCTTTTTTTATTATGTTTACAAACTATTTGTTTTGTGTGACTTTTATTTATGTCTTTCACTCTGATGCCTTATCACAGTTCCTACAATATCCGAATCGTAAAGGTTAATTCCTTTATCTCTTCCGGCTCTGCAAATAGCATGTTACGCTTTTGCTCGAAGTTGTTATCCTCATCACTGCAGGTTGACAGTCCTGACCAAGGTTCCATCGCAATAAAGGGACCATGATTCTGGGTAGACCATAGAATCAGATAAGGGAAATCTTCAAACTCAACAGCTACACCTTTTCCGCTATCTTTATGATATACCTTTACTTTTCTGGATTGCAGCTCATCCAGTATCACCGCATCCACCTCAAACATCTCATGACTTAAGCCAATGGTCTTTTGGTGATCCAGGAATAAATTTCTGTGTTCCATATCGATCAGTCCTGTGGCTGTAACCGGAGTTGGAACGGTGCAATACTCTTCCTTCTCAAATTCCAGCAGATAGTCGGAGTATTCTTCCCCCTCCTGCAAAGGACAACGAAAGCCCGGATGTCCTCCAATGGAAAATGGCATTGTCTTCGCACTTTTATTATGAATCTGATAAGTTACTGATACCCCATCCTCCAATAATTTATACTCAATGGAAAGGCGGAAGTCAAAGGGAAATGCTTTCTTGGTATCCAGGTCACTGTCGAAGTAAAAGCAAATGCTGTCATTACTTAGTTTCTTAAGTTCAAATTCCTTTTTTCTTACGATTCCATGACGAGGCATCTCAGCAATCTGACCGTTTTTTAATACTGCCTTATCATCTCTTAAGCTGCCGCAGATAGGAAACAGCACAGGTGCTTGACCGCTCCAGAACATTGCATCCCCCTGCCATAAATACTCCAAACCTTCCATATCCTTGATTGAGGTCAGCGAACCTCCGGTTGTTGTAAACTGAACCTTCAGTTTTTGGTTTTTCAGCTCGTAGTTCATCTGTTTACCCCTCTATCTTTTGAATCTGAATCTGGTCAAAAAGCTTGGTCATATCTTCTTTCACAAAGAAGCCGGTCTCTTCTCTTAAGGCTGCCGCCGCTGAAATTGCACTCGCTAGTCTCAAGGTTTCTTGAATCTTAAGTCCTCGTTCAAAGCCTATTGCAAAGCCTGCGATCATGGAATCTCCGCAGCCTACGGTATTCACCGCATCAATTCTTGGAACCACTGCCTGATAGATACCTTCCTCACAAACAATCAAAGAACCATCCGCTCCAAGAGAGATCACTACCGTTTCCACGCCCTGGGCATGAATTTTTTTCGCTGCCTCAAGGAGCTCTTCTCTTGTATCACAGGTTTTTCCGGTAAGGAAACGAATCTCGTCTATGTTCGGCTTCACCAAGGTAGGCTTCGCCTCAATTCCTGCCCGGAGCAGTTCTCCGCTGGTATCTAAAATTACTTTTTTACCAGCCTCTTTCGTAATCGCCACCAGCCTTTGATAAGCGGAAGTCGCCAGCCCCTTGGGAACACTGCCGGATATGGCTACCACATCTGCTTTCTCTACTAACTGCGTAAATTTCTCTACAAAGCCTTCCCAGTCCTCGTTTGATACCGTAAAGCCCGGCTCCAGATATTCCGTCTGTACCTTATGAGTACTGTCCCAGATATTAATACAGGTACGGCTTTCTGCCGCCACATGATAGAATTCACTCTGAATTCCGAAGTCCTTCAAAGCATCAACAATGAAATTACCTGCATGCCCTCCGACAAAACCTGTGGCAACCACCTGGGCTCCTGCTATGGAAGCAGGCTTTGATACATTAAGTCCTTTGCCGCCCGGAGTATAGGAACATTCCAATACTCTGTTCACCTCGCCCTGCTTGGCGTCTTCTACGACATAACGCTTATCGATTGCTGCATTCAGCGTCACTGTCAAAATCATAGTAATCCTCCATTCCTATCGTATCACAATCCTAGCAATCATGATTCCGATTCAAAACAAGTCCTGCTCTGTCCTGATTATGAGCTTCTAGCTGTGAATATACTTAAATCCATTGCTACCTCATAATCAAAATCCTCCGCCTTGTCTTATAAAATAGATCCTGTTTTTCTATAAGTCGATCTTATTTTCTTATAAATTAATCCTGTTTCCTATAAACCCCAGCTTCCTTGCAAATCATTCTGACTTCCTTGCAAATCGTTCCGGTTTCCTTATGCTTCACTATCAATCAAAATTTTACCCTTAACGGCACCAGGTATCTTAAACATCTCAAAAGCATCCGGAATTTGGCTGAGGGGAACCTTCTTAAATATAAGAGACTGATCAAATTTCAGATCTCCCCGCTTAAAATAATGAGCGGTTAATTCCCATTCCTCACCTGGGAAGGGTGCGCTATAGGACATCCAGGAACCGGTCAGGGTGAATTCCTTACGGTTCATATTCTCCCATTCTTCCACGCTAAAGGTTAATTCCTTGGTAGGTGTTCCGATAAAGCAAACTCCTGCTTTGTTTGCCGCCAGCTGGAAGGCCATTTTCATAGTAATGGTGTTGCCTGCGGTTTCATAGACATAATCATAGCCTTTTCCGCCGGTAAGCTCCTTTGCCTTCTTTATAAAGTCTGCCTCCAGAGTATTGATTACTCCAGTTGCACCAAGAGCCTTTGCCAGCTCCAAACGTTCTTCTGAGATATCAAATACTACAACTTCCTTGGCGCCATAGATTTTTGCCCACTGCATGGTGAATAACCCAATGGTTCCGCCACCTAAGATTGCAACGCTCTTTCCGCCCTGATAATTCAGTCTTTGCAAACCATGGAGTGCCACGGTTGCCGGCTCAAAGAAAGCGCCCTGCTCGAAGCTAACCTCATCATCAAATTTTACTGCATTCTTCTCCGGTACTACCACATACTCTGCAAAGCTTCCATATTCTCTGGAACCGATAAAGCTGTAATGCTTGCATAAGGAATAATTTCCTTTGAGGCAATCCTCACATTTCATACAGGGAACCAGGGGAACTCCCGCTACCCGGTCGCCTACCTTTAAGGAACTCACTCCTTCTCCCAGCTCCTCGATTACACCGGAAAATTCATGTCCAAGTACATTGGGGAAAAAGTGGCAGGCATCCCCATTCACACGAGGTATATCAGACCCACAGATTCCGGTATATTTTACCTTGATTAATACCTGTCCTGCTTTCGGACTTGGCTTTTCAATCTCATCATAACGAATATCATTTTTTGCATATACGACTCCAGCTTTCATCACTTGCTACCTCCGTTTTTGCTCATTAAATCCTTTAAGTTCCGGTACAATTCCAGGTAGGTTTCATAATTCTTCTGAAAGCACTCCTGATGCTCCGGATTAGGCTCATGCCTTCTGGTCACTTTTACTGTGGTACGAATTGCTTCTTCAAAATCCTCATAGACTCCCACTCCAACTCCTGCTAGTATTGCTGCACCCAGAGTCGTTGCCGTATCCGAAGAGGGTACTGCAATTGGCTTACCGGTAATATCTGATTTGATCTGAGTCCATAACAGAGAGTTTGCACTTCCTCCCATTGCCCAGAGTTCCTCTGCTTTTGCTCCGGTCGCTTCCGCAATATCCAGATTGTGCTTCAGAGAAAAAGCTACGCCCTCCATTGCCGCACGAATCATATGTCCCTTGGTCTTACTAAAGTCAAGTCCGTAGAATACACCTTTGGCATTCGGATCCCAGATCGGGGAACGCTCACCCGCCATATAAGGCAGGAATACTAGGCCGTCACTTCCTGCCGGAACCTCCTGGGCTATATCATTAAATTGTATTAATGAGGACTTTCCTTTTTCCTTTGCCAGGCTTCGTTCATAATCACCGAACTCCTTCTCCAGCCAGCGCATCACACCACCGCCGCCGGTCGTGCCGCCCTGAAGCAGCCAACAATTCGGCGCTGCGTGAAAGCTTAAGATCATCCTTGGGTCTGCCGCATACTGGTCAATACAGATGCTCATACCTCCGGCCTGACCTCCCTGCTCCTGGGTTTCTCCGGCATGAAGAACACCTGCGCCCAGGGTACCACAAGCTGCATCCAGACCTCCGGCTACAACGGGAGTTCCCATCATCAGCCCCGTTTGTGCCGCTGCTTTCTCTGTTACCGTGCCTACCACCTCATGACACTGATACAGGTCGGATAGAAAGGAGAATGGAATTCCTAGCTTTTCACACATTTCCTTATTCCAGGTGCCGGTTCTCATATCAAAGCAATGCATTCCATAGCCCTGTGACATATCATGGGAACAGATACCGGTCATGCGGTATACAATAAAGGCATTGGACTGGAGTATTTTATCAATTTTCGCATACATTTCCGGCAGGTTTTCCTGATACCACAGAATCTTTGCTGTAGAATAGGAGGGCTGTAGAGAATTGCCTGCCACTTCAAAAATCTGCTCACCACCGATACGTTCATTTAACCGGTCACAAATATCCTTTGCTCTGGTATCCATCCAAATCGGGGTATTTGCCAGTACATTACCGTCCCGGTCGATGGGAATCGCCGACCAGCTCTGTCCATCCACACCGATTCCGGCGATATCTTCCGCTTTTACCTTCCCCTCGGCTAATATCGTTTGAATGGCCTGGCATACCGCCTGCCACCATTCCTCGGGATTTTGTTCCGCCCAACCGGGTTTTGGATAATAAACATTGTAATCTCCGGTGCAGCTTGCCATGACGGAGCCGCTTTTATCAAAGACAGCTACTTTGCAGGCACTCGTTCCGATATCAATGCCTAGTAATAAATCTTTCATCTGGTTTCTCCATTCTGATACATGATCATCATCTTATTTCGAAAATCAGGTGCATTCTTGTCTATAGTTCTGATTATTCATAGTTCTACGTCATTAGAACTCTACGTTATTCATAGCTCTAAGCTAAAATAACTCTAGGTTATTCATAGCTCAAGGTTATTTATAGCTCTTTGCTATGCCCCACTTACTTTAAGGCTTATCTAAGACTTAAATTATAATCAAACTATTTTCTACTTGTACTCTTTTTTACTTTTACTTAATGTTATCCTATTCTGCTTTACCAGCACATCCGCATACCTTCATGCGGTTCATAACCAAAGCTTTTACCGCTGCCATACTTGCTTTTCCGTAAGCTTTTGGATCGTACTGCTTTGTATTTTCCTTATATAATTGATTCCAGCCTTCTGTAAATGCAACACGAAGCTCTGTGGCAAAATTCACCTTGCAGATACCTCTTCTTACGCAATCCATAACCTCTTCATCGCTGATGCCGGAAGCTCCATGCAGTACCAGCGGAATGGATACTACCTTTGCAATCTCAGATAATCTCTCTTTATCAAGTACCGGAATACCTGCATAAAAGCCATGTGCTGTACCGATTGCAACCGCCAGGGAATCTACTCCGGTTCTTTCTACGAATTCCTTTGCCTGTGCGGGATCTGTGTTAGTATCTGCCTCTGTTTCAAGATCATCCTCTTTACCGCCAACCTTACCCAGCTCTGCCTCAACCGGAATTCCATTTTCTTTTGCATAATCAACTACCTTCTTGGTAATTGCTATATTATCTTCAAAGCTTTCATGGGAGCCATCGATCATAACGGATGTATATCCATCCTTAATACACTCTACAACTAGCTCATAGCTGCTGCCATGATCCAAGTGCAGGCATACCGGAACCTTTGCTCTGGCTGCTTCTGCCTTCACAATACCGGCATAGGTAGCACTGGTACCGTAGCGAATGGTGGATGGTGTTGTCTGTATCATAACCGGCGCATTCAGCTCTTCCGCTGCTGCAATGATTGCCTTTATCATCTCCATGTTTTCTGCATTAAAGGCTCCTACTGCATATCCGCCCTTCTGCGCTGCTAAAAGCATTTCTTTCGAATTAACTAATGGCATATCGTATCCTCCTTATTAACTCCTGATTGGTTTTTCTATCTTTATTATAGATTTTATGGAGTAAAAAGTAAGAGAGATACAAGACAAGTGGATATTCTCTATGTCGCATTCTCGAAGGTCTGTGGCCGGTCAGGTTATTGACTTGTTCTGGGGGAATTGATACACTGAAATCAGGAACTTGTGATAGGTAATGAATATAAGAAATTGCGAAACAATATAGTTTTTGTCATTGCATACAAAGCAGATACTATTTCTTCGCGCGGGCGCTACCTGCGGGCTTAGCTTCCGCTTCGAAACAGTATCTGCTTTGTATGCAATATCTTCAGTTAATGAGTTTCGCAATTACCTAAAGGTAATGCTAGGAGAAAGGAGTTAAGACATGCGTACAGCCTATACGGATTTAGATATTAAGATAATCATTGATGATACTACTTTTCATGTGTTACAGATTGTATTTGAACATTTCAGGCGCCCCATGCCCAGACATAGTCATGGTAATAACAGCTATGAACTCCACTATATTCCCCATGGAGGTGGTACTGTTAATATTGATGATACGGTATATGAGGTCGCACCTAATACCTTGTATATGACTGGCCCCCATGTGGAGCATGAACAGATTCCGGCGATGGAAGATCCTATGGCAGAATATTGTATTTATTTTAAGCTGCAAAGTAATTCTGCCCCCGGCAAACGTCCCAGGAAAACAACTGCCTCTCTCTTTGAGAAAACTCATTTTTGGTACGGTCAGGATTCTCAGTCCATCGCGTCTATTATGACACAGCTCTTTGAGGAGCTGGAGCATCAATATACCGGCTACCGACTCCAGGTGGAGGCTCTGTTACAGCAATGCATCGTGAAAACAGTTCGAAATTATGAAAATGCACGAGAATCAGAATCCCATTTTCAAGCTTCTAATCTGGTGGATAGTAAATATCTGATTATTGAGGAAAGCTTCCTATATGATTACGAGATACTCACTCTGGAGACTTTGGCAAAGCGTCTGGGATTAAGCAATCGTCAGACCGAACGCTGCTTAAAGGACTATTACGGTAAGACCTTTTTGCAGAAGAAGACGGAGGCGAAGATGTCCATGGCTAAGATTTACTTAAATGATCCGACCCTATCCATCTCTGAGATTTCCAACCGGTTAAATTACTCTTCTATTGAACATTTTGCTTATGCATTTAAGCAGTACTATAAGACCTCGGCAACGGAATACCGGAAAAGGAAGTTAAAGCAGGAATAAGTAAGGCTTCTTGCTGTTAATATAAAAAAGCAGCCATTCAATAAGAATTGCTAACCCCGCAATATCTAACTTTTAGGGGTAGTTTATGCTCTCTTATCAATGGCTGCTTTATATTATTACCTTTAACAAAATCTGTCATAACATTTGCACATTTCTAAAATGTTATGATTCATTATTTTATATTTCAATGTTCTATATTTCAATGCTTCATGTTTAATGTTTCATATTTTAATCCTTTATATTTCATTATTTTGCATTCACTCATCGTCAGACAATTCATTAATTAGCTACATATTTTTTTCAATGAGCTTATAACCTACCAGATAAGCCAAAACAAATAAACCGATTAAGCCCATTAATAGCTTTGCAAGGATCGGAACAAATATTCCTCCGATGAGTGCAACGATATACATTACCACCAGTAATATTACAGTCGCCATACGATAAGCACGACTGCTAATTTCTCGTATCCGCTCATCTGCATTCGCAATTCTGCTTCTCCTTAGTTTCTCCTCATCTCCAAGCAGGCGGTTGTTTTTTAGCAACAATGCCACAGCACAGCCTAATAATCCTGCTCCAAAAGACATATAATATCTGAACATATCCTCCTTGATCACCGTCCAGCGATTAACTTCTGAAAATATAGCTAAGGCGATCGTTAGTATACCAATAAAAGCGACAGCAATCAGGTTATTCATCCGTCTTTTAATTACTTTCTTGTATTCTTCATTTGTATTTGCAACTGCACTTTTGAAAAATCCACTCATAAATTCTCATCCTCCTGATCAAATATAAATATTTCCTCAATTTCTACTCCAAAGAATTGTGCAATCTTATGCGCCAATATTAGTGACGCATTATATTTCCCATTTTCTAAGGATATAATTGTTTGTCTGGTAACAGACACCGCATCCGCCAGTTCACTCTGTGTTACTTTTCTTGTTTTACGCAATTCTTGTATTTTATTTTGCACATATTCACCTCCTTTTAATGTATAGTTTACTTTACTTTTATAGTATAGCTCGCTTTACATTTAATGTCAAGCGCATTTTACATTTCATTTTGATATATCCTCTTACAAAAAAAGATAGCAGCTTAACTCTCTGCTATCCTTCCCATATAATAAATATATCTTAAAATTATATTACGAAAACAAGCTATCTAGCTTTCACTACATATTAACAGCTTCGCTATCCGGCAGTTTTTATCAACTGCGGAGGATTACGATGAAGAAGCTCATTTGTTGCCTGATCATCCCTAATCCAGCTTTCAATCTCCTGCTTTCGCATAATGAGGGGCATACGGCTATGAACCTCCTGCATGGATTCATTCGCTTCTGTCGTCAGTACTACGAAACACATTTTATCACGGTAATAACTATAGAGTCCGGCCATATAGAGTGTATTTGTATCTTCTAAGTTGAATAAGAATTTCTTCTTCTGACTATTCCATTCATAAAACCCGGTTGAGGGTATGATACAACGCCGATTCATCAGACTGTCACGGAAGGTTTTTTTCTCAAAAGCTGTCTCTGATCTTGCATTAATGATAACACCCTTTCCATCAAACTTTGGAAAACCCCAGGTACTTAAAGCTGGTGCTATTGTCTTCTTTTCTTCTATTAGAATCGGAGCCTGATTTGTAGGAAATATTTCTCCGGTCGTAATGACCTTTCCCTGAACCTTTGCATTCAGCATTTCAAGGATTTCCATTATCTCCTCGCTCTCCTCCAATGTGAAATTATATCTGCCGCACATAGTCTTCCTACCTCCTGTCAATGTTGATAGAACGATATTACCTCTTTTAGTATACCTTAATTCCTTTCGAATATCTACCAGGTACACAAGATATTTGGGGATGGTATCACCTGTTGAAGAGTATTTTTTATGTTAGAGGACAGATTCTATTTGTGCCTTCTCTATCATCTTTAAACTGTTAATACCGGAAGCCATAACCAGCTTTCTTAAAGGCGGGAAATACATAAATGGGGACTTTAATACCTTTAGAAATAATTTAAGTCTTAGCCCAAAGGTCTTTCTTTTGTATGCCCTACATGGGTTTAAGTTGTTGGAATTGAGTACTTGGCTCAAATAATAGCCCGTATTTATTGCACTGCTAATACCCTCCAAAGAACTGGGGCTAATAAATCCAGCCGCCTCACCTATGAGAAATATATTCTCCTCTCCGGTACAAAAGTCATTAAACTTTGCAGGGCGCAAAACAATACAACTCTCCGTCCTTAAGACCTCTCCAAAATGCATACCCATTTTCTCAAGCCGCTTTTTCTGATCCTCAAATCGCTCCCGGCAGCCATGCTTTGGATAGGCTCCGCCAAAGATAAAATGTCCATCCTTTGAAATCGTCCAGGAATAACAATCCGTATTCTTAGAATCAAAGATGCAGGAATAGAAGGGGGTGTGATTGGTTTCCGTAAACCACTGCTGTATGGATACATAGCTCCTGATCTTTTTGTTCGGATACAGATAGCTTCTCACGATGGAATTTGCTCCATCCGCTCCCACTATATATTTTGCAGATAACACATGCGTTTGCCCTTCCTGCTTAAATTCAACATCATACCATTCCTCCCGCCGATTGATCCCGGTGCAGATAGCATCCTCATATATCTCAACATGATCAGGAATTAAGGACTTTAACCATTGATCAAATTTATGCCGATCCAGATTGATATAAAATCGCTGATAATGCTGAGTATCTCCCCCATCCAGATCGATGGTTTTGACGGCAAAAATCTGAGGATCAACCAGCACATGCTTTGGCAGCGTCAGATCAAATCGGGAAAGAGCCTTTTGTGCATCCGTTGCTAACAATCCGCCGCAGGGCTTACGAAAGCCCTTTTCCTTGGTCTGCTTCTTATCTATGACAGCAACCGAATAGCTTTTGTCTAACAGACGTGCCAGGGTGGCACCCGCTGGACCAAGGCCTATTATGATAATATCAAACAATGTAATCACCCTCACATTCCGCTAAATCGTCTTGTAATCGATTCTTTATTTATATATTGGGTTTGTAAAGTTACTAATATTGCAATTTATTTGATAAGGCAATAACTACCCTTGCATTGATAATGTTAAAGTATTTTTATTTTACACTTAACATTTGCCACTATACCTCACTTGCAGCTTCACTTACATGGCTCACATGCAACTCACTACTATTGAGTAAAATATCACACAATAGATTGAATGTCAATATTTTTTTATTGTTTATCAATAATTTTACATTTTATGGTTGAGTTGCAAAGTGAGTTTAAAAGTGAGTTTAATGAGCTTTAATGAGGTCTAAGGCTTAATAGTAGGTTTAATGAGGTGCTTAATGAGGTATGAGGTAGTGAGTTTCGTCCCGAGTTGATTAGTTCTGAGTTGTTTAGTGTTAAGTTGTAGTGCTGAGTTGTAGTGCTGAGTTGTAGTGCTGAGTTGTTTAGTTCTGAGGACTGAGTTTTAACGCCTGAGTTTTAGTACTGAGTTGATTGAGCTGCAAAAAAGGAAGCCAGATTCCTCTGACTCCCCACGTGTACTTCTGAATATTTATATTTAATTGATACTTTTATATATAAATGCTACAATTCAATTTAGATACTTTACTATTTTATTTGAATCAGGCAGGCTATCTCTCCTATTTCATCTCAGCATTTGAAG
>JAEWMZ010000028.1 GCA_023392995.1 Bacillota bacterium | reverse complement strand
ACAATGGTAAACTTCTGCTCCAGCAAATCCTGATATCCTCTTATATACGGAATTTCCGAACAACATGGTCCGCCATGTACAAATACAATAATCGGATTATTACGGTTGCACCCACGTATCATAACCTCAATGTTTGTATCGTTAATCTTAATTTTTCGCAACTCGCTAATACTATTTTCATCTGAAATTTTCGGAGTCCATGTAGGAAAGCATAATCCTACAAGAATCAACAAGATAAATATAATGCCAAACCATCTTACTGCTTTCATTAATTTCGTAATAATAATGTTCCTTCCCTTAAATATTGTTGTAAATACTTCCTATTATACCCTTCCTCTTATTAATTATCAAAACATTTATGCAATCCCCCTATAAAAAAGCCCTCAACACATCAACTCTTCTAGCCCCTCATTCCTGACAATGTCATTAAGATAGCTGAAAAAGGATATAGTACTACATTTGATTACGTATAAAAATGTATCGTGTGCTATCCTTTACCAATTTAAAACAGCACAAATAGAAAGGTGTTTCCATCTGTCAAAAATAGTAGTATAGTATATAAGCGTTAAGCTACGTGGTATAGAAAACTTACTGTTTTCTTATGATCGACTTTACGAGTGTCGTGACGTCCAGGACGAACAGGGAGGATTACTTTACTAAGTTAATGCTTCAACATCTGGCGGTGACTTCCCCGCCATTTTACTTATCAAATAACCTATATATATGTATTGCAAATGTATAGGCTATTTGATAAGTATGCTTCCTAAATTTGAAATGTTAATAGATGTTGTAAATCAGCATAAATAGTGAATGTTAACTTGCATTGCTTGAGGCAACGGGCACTTTGTGTGTAGACTAGACCTATAAAAATAGGAGGAACAAAAGGATGCTAAACGAAAATATTAAAGCAATCAGAAAATCAAAAGGGCTTTCACAAGAAGAACTTGCTATCAAGTTGAACGTAGTACGACAAACAGTTTCTAAATGGGAGCAGGGATTATCGGTTCCTGATTCTAGTATGCTGATTTCTATATCAGAAGTGTTTGAAACACCTGTAAGCATTTTACTTGGAGAAACTGTTACCGAAACAAAGGCTGATGACTTAAAAGTAATTTCAGAAAAACTGGAGATCATAAACTTGCAGCTCGCACAAAGGAAAGAATCAAAACGAAAAATGCTTCATTGGTCTTTTATCTCATTGTGTATGGTCATAGTAATAATTTCTGCGGTCTTAATAGCAGTGAGTAGCCCATATCTGGGCTGGGATTATAGTGATCCTGAAACTGCTGTTTTCGGAGCGACTTTTCACACATTTGAATGGCTGTTTGTTAGATTAACACCAATTACTCTTATAGCAATAATCATTGGAATTTTTATGACACGGAAAAAATCATAAAACAACTAATTTAATGATTCAATTTGCAAAAAGAATACTTTTATTTTGTAACCTTTCCGTTCTTTCATTTGTACTATTAGTGAAAGGCCTTTCATTAATAAAAGCTAAAGGAGCGCTCATGAAACAACCAATACAGGAACTGATCGAACGATATCAGAACAATCTATATGCAGTAGCATTTAATGTTTGCAAAAATGCTGTGGATGCAGAAGATGTTGTTCAGGATACCTTTATTCAGTATCACACATCAAAAAAAGACTTTGAAAATGAGCAGCACATACGTGCCTGGTTAATTCGGGTGACAATTAACAAAGCAAAAAATATGAATCATACCTTCTGGCGGCAAAATAAAATGTCTTTAGACGATTACGTAGAAACCTTGACCTTCGAAGCACCGGAATCCGAGAACCTTTTTGAAGCAGTTATGAAGCTTCCGGAAAAGTATCGCATCGTCATTCATCTATTTTATTATGAGGATTACAACATCCGGGAAATTGCCGATATCTTAAAAATAACAGAAAGTAATGTTAAAATCAGGCTATCACGTGGAAGAACGCTGCTCAAAGAAGTCCTAAAGGAGGAATGGGAAGATGACAAATAAGGAAAAATATAAGCAGGCATTTTCAGTATTACATACCTCCGAAAACTTTTCTTTGGAGGTAGAAAAAATGAGAATGGGAAATAAAAAAAGAACAATGAAAACGATAGCAGCTGCTGTCGCTGCATGCTTTATCCTTGTTGGCGGGAGTGGAACTGTATATGCTGCAAATCTAGGAGGAATTCAACGAACGATCCAGCTTTGGATACAGGGGGATCAAACGGATGCCACAATAACATTTCGCCCTGATGGCTCTTATAACATGTCTTATCCGGATGAGAATGGGAAGATTATTGAATCAGGCGGTGGTGGCGTCTCCATTGAAGAGGATGGAAGCGAACGAGCATTAACAGAAGAAGAATTGATGGAGCACCTAAATGAACCGGAAGTAGTATATAAAGAGGATGGAACTGTATGGGTATACTATTATAATCAAGCAATCGATATCACTAATAAATTTGAAGGTAATTTCTGCTACGTTAAAGTATCAAATGAAGAAGAAACCATTTATATGACTATTAAATATCAGGATGGTTGGTGCACAAGTCCAAATAAATATGTCTCTCCTTCCAACTTCGACTAGGCTCTTCAATCTTGTAATAACTTTTAAGGAATAAAGCCACTTCGTACTGACATACTCTCCTTTTGATAAACGGCTGATTTAAGAAAAACTATTTTTCTAACGGAGGAGCATATCAAGCAGATGTGGCTTTATTTTTATAAAATGGCTTTAACAGTATCGAATACTGTCCAAGATAATTTGCTTCCATTTGAAGCTTGAATCCATCGATAGTAACCTTACGATAGGCTCAGAACCTATGCCTTCAAATACAAATGAATTTATGCTCCTAATAGGAATTTTACTTGTTCTATTCAAACTCCTGAATAAACAACAAATGCTTCAATATCTTTTCTCTGATCCCAATCCAAAGAACGATTCCTACGACAGCTGTTAGTCCTTCTGATATGGTCATCGCCCAAATAACACCCTTCTGTCACACAGAAGGTTATTGGCTTCAGTATCCCCCCAGACCTGAAATCGCCTTTTCCTCTCTTTTCGGTCGCTTTGGAAATTGTAAAATCACTCAAAGTGCCTAAAATTAATGAGTTTCAGGTTGAGCCAAACTGGTGCATCTGCATGGAATCCCACTGAATTAAGCCTCATTGAGAGGTAGCCTACCTGATGATTTCCGAAATCAAGGATGATCTTATCTCCCTTTTTTAATAGCTTCTTGTGGTAATCCTCATCTAGAAAAATCTTGATACTATCCTCTTCCTTATTCATGAT
>JAEWMZ010000166.1 GCA_023392995.1 Bacillota bacterium | reverse complement strand
CCTATAGCTTGAAAACACCGGCTTCATCTGGAACAGAAGGCAATTCCGCTCCCAAGAATGAAATCGTAAAGGATAGTGATATTGTTATTCAGACAGCGGATATTACAGATACACCTTCCTTTTATCCGGCTAGTATTGGAGGTGTGGATCTGGAGGTTCTTGCAGTAAAAGCCTCTGACGGAACTATTCGAACCGCTTTCAATACTTGCCAAGTATGTTATAATTCAGGTAAGGGCTATTACAAGGTAGATGGAAATGAACTTGTGTGTCAGAACTGCGGTAACCGTTTTGGAATGGATGCTGTTGGTGTTACAAAAGGCGGCTGTAATCCGGTACCTATTACAGAAGAATATAAAACGGTAACAAACGATACCATAACTGTATCAAAGGATGTCTTATCACAGGCTACCGTAATTTTTTCCGAATGGAAATGATGGGAGTCAATTGCAAAACAATATAGTTTCTGCAATTTGTATAAACAGCAGACACTATTTCTTCGAGGGGGTGTTTCCTTCGGGCTTAGCTTCCGCTTCGAAATAGTATCGGCTGTGTATATAATATTTTCAGTTAAAGAGTTTCGCAATCACCTATGGAAATGATGGAGTAAAAGGAGATAACAGCATTGTTAGTGAATTATTTAGGATAGGAATTAACAAAATAAATAGGATAAGATATGGAAGGAAAGGTTGAGGAGGACATGAAGAAAGAGACAATAAAGATCAGTGGAATGACCTGTGCAGCCTGCGCTCAAAGGGTACAAAAAGCAGTCGGTAAAATGGATGGAGTAATCAATGCCAGTGTGAATTTTGCTACAGAAAAATTATCCGTTGAGTTTGATGAAGCAGCGGCGAATATACCAGCCATCACTAATACCATCGAGCAGGCGGGCTATGGTGTAATCGAAGATAGTAAACTTAACCAGGTTACCATACCCATTGGAGGAATGACTTGTGCGGCTTGCTCTCAGAGAGTAGAGAAGGCAATTGATAAATTAGAGGGTGTTACAAAGGTATCAGTTAATCTGGCAACCGAGAAAGCAACCGTGGAATACAATTCCAGCATAATTCGTCTTTCTGCAATTAAGCAATCCATTGAAAAAGCAGGTTATCAGGCCTTAGAGCTGGATAAGAATGCGGTGGACGAAGATAAACTTAGAAAAGAGAAAGAGATTAAAACACTTTGGACCAAGTTTATTGTGGCATCTGTATTTGGGTTACCGTTACTGTATTTTGCTATGGTGCCAATGGTTTCCTGGTGGCCATTCCCAATCCCAAAGGCTCTTAACCCAATGGTTTATCCGTTGCGTTTTGCCCTTTTACAGATATCGCTGGTAACGCCAATAATCATAGCGGGCTACAAATTCTATACCATAGGCTTCAAGGCGCTGCTTCAAAGAAGTCCGAATATGGATTCACTGGTAGCCATCGGTACCTCCGCAGCGATTCTATATAGTATATTTAATACGTTTCAAATAATAAATGGTAACTTTGGTGCGGTGGAAGGACTTTACTATGAAACCGCCGGTGTAATTATTGCCTTAATCCTATTGGGTAAATCACTGGAAGCAGTATCAAAGGGAAAAACCTCAGAGGCGATTAAAAAGCTGATGGGTTTGACACCGAAGACGGCGATTGTGATTGAGAATAATCAAGAGCAAGAAGTCCCCATCGATGAAGTTGAGATCGGCAATGTAATTTTAGTGAAACCGGGTGAGAAGATTCCGGTGGATGGAATTGTACTGGAAGGAACAACCTCTATTGATGAAGCCATGCTGACCGGTGAGAGTATGCCGGTGGATAAAAAAGCTGGCGACAAGGTATTTGCAGCCAGTATAAATAAAAATGGTATGATTAAGTTCCAGGCAACGAAGGTAGGCAGTGATACCGCCCTGGCTCAAATCATTAAACTGGTAGAAGACGCACAAGGCTCCAAGGCTCCCATTGCTCAAATGGCGGATATTGTTTCCGGTTATTTTGTTCCGATTGTATGCAGTTTAGCACTTCTCGCATTTCTAGCCTGGCTGATCGCAGGAGAGCCGTTGGCCTTTGCAGTAACGATCTTTATTTCTGTATTGGTAATCGCGTGCCCTTGTGCCCTGGGACTTGCAACACCCACGGCGATCATGGTAGGTACCGGGAAGGGAGCAGAGAACGGTATCCTGATTAAGGGCGGTGAGGCGCTGGAAACAACCCATAAGATTAATACCATTGTTTTTGATAAAACAGGTACGATTACAGAAGGAAAACCAGAAGTAACAGATATTGTTCCGGTGGAAGGTGTACAAAGCGGACGCTTGCTGCAAATTGCAGCTTCCGGAGAGAAAGGCTCAGAGCATCCCCTTGGTGAAGCAATTGTCCGTGGTGCGGAGAAAGAAAAGCTTGAGTTGTTAAAAGTAGAGCAGTTTGAAGCAATTCCGGGACATGGTATTGAAGTTGTAATAGAGGGAAGAAAGGTTCTCATTGGTAATAAGAAACTGATGGACGATAAACAGATTTCCTTAGCAAGTCTGAAGGAAACCTCTGATCGCTTAGCCGGAGAAGGCAAGACCCCTATGTATGTGGCGATGAATGGAGCTTTGTCCGGTATCATAGCAGTAGCCGACGTTGTGAAAGAAAGCAGCGCGAAAGCGATCAAAAAGTTACAGGAGATGGGCATCGAGGTTGCGATGATTACAGGTGATAATCGTATGACTGCGGATGCCATCGCAAAACAGGTAGGAATTGACCGGGTACTTGCCGAGGTATTACCACAGGATAAGTCAAATGAAGTGAAGAAGCTTCAAGCTGAGGGTAAGAAAGTATGTATGGTAGGAGATGGTATTAATGATGCTCCGGCACTTGTGCAGGCTGATATCGGTATTGCCATTGGTTCCGGTACGGATGTTGCTATGGAATCAGCGGATATCGTTCTGATGAGAAGTGATCTGATGGATGTACCCACTGCAATCAAGCTAAGTAAAAGCACAATTCGCAATATCAAACAGAATTTATTCTGGGCCTTTGGTTACAATGTAGCAGGCATCCCCATTGCAGCAGGAATTCTTCATCTCTTTGGCGGACCATTGCTTAACCCGATCTTTGCTGCGGCAGCTATGGCCTTCAGCTCCGTTTCCGTTGTCAGTAACGCGTTACGTTTAAAGAGATTCAAGGCATACAAATAAATCATGGGTAATGCTGCAACAAAGTTACTATTTGGCGCAGCAAGAATTAATTTAGGTATTTACATCAATGTTTGAAAATAGCAGCAAGTTTTTAAGTTTTGCAATTGCCGCTATAAAAGAATAACTTAACAGGAGAATAGGAATGATAAAAAAAATATTATTATCAGCATTGGCAATAACTGCTGTAATTAGTCTAACCGCTTGCAATAAGCTTGATGTTATCGGAGATACCTCCATTAAATCCTTTGATGCGGTGGTTACTAAATTAGGAGATCAGGTTACGGAGGATACGGAGTTTGGAGGTTGGTCCCTGGCTTCTCCGGATGGAGAGGCAAGATTTTTATGGAGTGAAGATTACAGTAAAACAACCTCCAATGACGTGCAGCTGGTAGTGAAGGCGAAGCCCTTTCTTGATGCGGGGCTGGATGTGAGTAAGCTGCCGGAGGGTGTTTTAGCAGGAGATGAATTAATTCTGGGAACGGAACTGGGCAAGGATGTGCTTACCTATTCAGGGAAAGCAACACCACTTAGCTCCTATGAGCAGATTGTGAAGCTATATCGTGATAATATCAGCTATCATGCAGCCTTAGACCACTATGGGGTGAAGCTCTCCGGGGGTAATATGTTTGAGTGGGCAAAGGATATGACCACCAATGATAAGGATATCGTGTTCGTATTAAACCCGGAGATCTTTCTGAATGCCGGAGTGGATGCCGCTAAGGTTGAAGGATGGGTATTTGCTCAGGTAGAGACAATGGATGACAACGGGAAGAAGATTAAAGTTGATAAATTTTTAAAGCCCTTTGATCTGGATGGTCAGCCTACAAAGGAATAGTGTGAATTGCAGAACATTTCACATCCTGCATTGAGCAACCTATGGTCGAATGACAGTTAGTATGGTGATACAAGAAAAAAACATAATTAATATAGGAAATAGACAATGGAATGGAAAATGGCAACAATTATGAGTTTTAAAATTGACTAAATTAAATTGAAGCGTCAAAAGACTAATTTTTTAAATGAATTTGTATGAATATAGATATATTCATGGCTATCGTTTAATTAAGCCTTTTGGCACTTCAATCCTGAATTACGATAAGTCCGGAGGTGGGGCATGGAGCAGGGGAAAAGGATTTTAGTGGTTGAAGATGAGGAAAAAATAGCGGACGTCGTAAAGTCCTTTCTGGAAAGTAAGGGCTTTACAGTGAGTATTGCCAAAGATGGTAAAAAGGCATTGGAATTATTTGAACGGGAAAAGATATCCCTGGTTGTGCTGGATCTTATGCTGCCGGAGCTGTCCGGTGAAGAGGTTTGTATTGCCCTCCGAGAAAAATCCCGGGTTCCGATTATTATGCTGACCGCAAAATCAGACGAGGCAGATATGCTGACCGGGCTTGGAATTGGAGCAGATGATTATATTACAAAGCCGTTCAGCTTAAAGGCGCTCCATGCAAGAATAGAAGCAGTGCTGCGCAGGGCAGGGGATCAGCCACTTATGATGAATGCTAGAAAAGCATATCAGAACGAAGATTTAGTGGTTGACTTCGAGAGCCATAATATTTACAAGAGATCAGAAGAAGTAAAATTAACGCCCAATGAATTTAAAATACTGGCGACTCTGGCCAAATATCCAAATAAGGTTTTTACAAGGGATGAGCTGATCACAGCAGCCTTGGGAACAGAATTTGAAGGTTTTGACCGAACCATTGACAGCCATATCAAAAACCTTAGACAAAAAATTGAGACAGACCCCAGAAGCCCAGTATACGTTAAAACAATTCATGGGGTTGGCTATAAATTCGGGGGTGAGTAGTTGAAACAGAGTCTTAAGGCGCAATTATCAACCACAATATTAGTCATTGTATTAATAACGATAGCTGTAGTCAGCTTTCTTGCTAATATCTTTATTAACCGGCAGTTCACCTCCTATGTATCCAGGCAGCAGGATTTGGAGGCGCAGATTATAACCTCCACCCTTAGCCAGCAATATATGGAGTTCACCGATCAGTGGAATACGGATTTTGTACATGCAACCGGAATGTATGCACTCTACGAAGGATATATCGTAAAGGTATATGATAAGCAGGGAGAAATCATTTGGGATGCCCAGTCCCATGATATGAAGCTCTGTCACCAGATCATGAACGAAATCTCGAATCGGATGAAGATTGAATATCCAGGATTAAACGGTGAATTCTCAGCTACGGATTACTCGCTGGTGAAGAATGGAAAAACAATTGGAAAAGTCAGCATCAGCACCTTCGGTCCATTTTTCTTGAACGAAAATGACTTTCAGTTTATCCATTCGCTCAATCGGATTTTAATCAGTGTGGGTCTGGTCGCTCTTGTAGTTTCTGTTCTGGTGGGACATTTATTGGCAAAGAGAATAAGCCGGCCAATTCTAAAGACAGTTGAAATTACCAGACAAATTGCTGACGGCAATTACGCGGTTCGGCTGGAGGAAGAAAGTAATACAAAGGAATTAGGACTATTGGAAGGATCAATTAATCACCTGGCGGTATCCTTAGAGACCCTCGAAAAGCTGCGTAAACAGCTGACTGAGGACGTGGCGCATGAGCTTCGTACACCAATTACAATTCTTGGCTCTTATCTGGAGGCTATGACAGAGGGTGTCTGGGAAGCCACGCCGGAACGTTTGGAAAGCTGTAGTGAAGAGGTAGGTAGGATCGGAAAGCTGGTGGGAGATCTGGAGCGTCTGGCTAAATTAGAAGGTGAGAACTTAAAGCTTCATAAGGAGCGGGTGGATCTGAATCTGATGATTGAAAAAACCATCCAAAGCTTTGGGGCTGAGTTGGAAAGTAAAGAGCTGGAGGTAATTTTGCAAGGTGAGCATTATGAACTTTTGGCAGACCCGGATCGGTTAAAGCAAGTGGTAGTCAACCTGCTTTCCAATGCAATTAAGTACTCTGCGAAGGGAGCGCGAATTCAGTTCAACATCTATGAAACCAGGGACATCGTTGGATTTCGTATTAAGGATACAGGGATTGGAATTCCAGAGCAGGAGCTGCCCTATATCTTTGAGCGATTTTACAGGGCTGATAAATCCCGTAACAGGGCGACCGGAGGTACGGGAATTGGTTTGACTATCGTTAAGTCAATTGTTGAAGCACATGGCGGAAAGGTATCGGTTCACAGTGTTTTAAATGAAGGGACAGAATTTACGGTGGTATTACCAAAAGAGTAACCCAGAGAATAATGGTCGAATAATTGGATAATGATGAAGGATAACCTCAGGAACTTATGTTTCTGAGGTTTTTTATGCTTATGGGCATGAATTAGTAACTTTGATAACAGCAGATCAGTTCTAACGGAAAGATATCATAGGAAGAAGCTTATAGAATAAAATTTATATAAAATGAAGAACAAAGGGTTATAAAACCGTTATGGTATTTTGAAAGGTCGAACATGATATTTCGAAGGAATTTATAGGTTAATGCAATTCTTAGAAAATAATTAGAAATAAAAAACTTTATTGACATATAATATTATATGGTATATAGTATTATCAACAAAATAATATTGCATCAGAAAAAGTATGAAAGGAGAAATTCTCCTTTCAAAAATGGAAAGGAGAGTTGAGGGTATGGTATTCAATACCGGATCAGCATTGCTTGATGCAATCGTGCTTGCAGTAGTCTCAAAGGAGTCAGAAGGAACCTACGGATATAAGATTACTCAGGATGTCCGCCAGGCAATTGAGGTGTCAGAATCCACACTATATCCGGTGCTTCGCAGACTTCAAAAGGAAGACTGTCTGGAGGTTTACGATCAGGAGTTTGGTGGAAGAAACCGCAGATATTATAAAATAACAGAGAAGGGTATGATACAGCTACAGCTATATATGGGAGAGTGGAAAAGTTACTATAGGAAAATCAATATTATTTTTGAAGGAGTGAAATAGATGACAAGGCTAGAATTCATGAAGGAACTCGAAAGCTTATTGTTGGATATCCCTTTAGATGAAAGAAACGAAGCACTGGCGTATTATAATGGATATTTCGATGATGCAGGGGAAGAGCAGGAAGAGGAAATTGTGAAGGAACTGGGCTCACCTGAGAAGGTAGCAGCAATTATTAAGGCTGATTTGAATATAGATTCTGCGGACCTTGAGAGTAAGGGCTTTTTTACAGAAAGAGGCTATCAGGAAGCGATCACTAGTGAGTTTGAGCTTGCGAAGACAGAAGGGAGTCAGACGAATCAGAAGCAAGCAGAACAAAGCAATCAATCAAATCTGAATAATAACAATCTCAATGACAATAACATCCAAACTGACTACAATAGTCAGGCGAGCTTCAACAGTCAAGGGAACTTCAACAGTCAGGAAGCTTACAATGGTCAGGCAAATTTCAACGGTGCGGATCAAGCAAACTCTTATTACACTAACAGCGGTTCGAACACAAATGATACTAGGTACGGCAGTAATCAGAGCAATAGAAATGAATGGCAAAACAGTCACTGGGAAGGAAATAATAGAAACAGCGATAACGGTTACAGTGGTTCGAGCAACTATGGAAATCATAATTACGCGAATTCAGGCAGAGAAAAGGATGGTTCAGGAAATGTATTGCGTATATTGCTGATCATTGTAACATTCCCTATCTGGTTTCCAATCGTTGTAACGGTTTTAAGTATTGCATTTGCAGTGGTTGCTACCATGTTTGGTTTGATTTTCGGTCTCGGTGTGACAGGAGTATCTTTAATAGGCGCCGGAGTGATTTTATTTTTAGCAGGACTAACGGAATTGGCAACCCCATTCTATGGCTTGGCTGCAATGGGTGGAGGATTAGTGATATTAGGCATCGGTATGTTGATTACCATAGGAGTCGGATTTTTATGCAAGAAGGTGGTTCCGGTTATGGTTAATGGGTTTGTAAATCTTTGCAGGCTTCCATTTAAGAATAGGAGGGCAATGGCATGAGAACATTCACAAAGGTATGGATTGGGATTGCGTTAATGGCATTTGGATTTGGTATTGCCATACTTGGAATAGCATTTGTAATTGGAAATAATACAGGTAGGACTCCATTTGAGGAGACTTCCTTCCAAGAGTCCTATAAGGATGTAGAGAGTATTGATTTGCAAGTATGTTATGGTAAAGTGATTGTTAAGAAAGGGGATACCTTCTCAATTGAGGCCACTCATGTGGTAAAAGGTAGTATAAAATCCTATGTAGAAAATGGAACCTGGTATATCGAGGAAGATCCGTATAATAACAGGAATTTATTTGGATTTAATATTTCACTTGGTAATATAGGCTTCTGGAATAGAGACTATAATCCTACGATTGTTGTAACAGTACCGGAAAGCTTTGAGGCAGAAAACTTTGATATTGATGTTGATGCTGGTGATGTCCAAATAGAATCTATGATATCGAAGAATGGAACGATTTCTGTGGGTGCGGGCAGATTGAATGTGGATCATATTAAAATCGATAATAGCTCAAGCTATAGGGTAGACGCTGGAAAAATGACATTGAATGATGTGGAGCTGAAAGATATTTCCTTAGATTGCGGTGTTGGCCAGATAAATATAAATGGTGTTGTGACAGGCGATAGCGACCTAAGCTGCGATGTCGGTAAGATAGAATTATCATTGGAAGGAAGTAGCAAGGACTATTCCTATGATATTAGTACAGATATCGGTAAAGTAATGATTGATGGAAGAAGTTACTATAATGAAATAACAACAATTGATAATGGAACTGGTAATAGTTTGAATTTAACATGTGGAGTTGGTAAAATTACTGTTGATTTTCAGTGAAAATGAGTTATTATTATAAATAGATACGGTTATAATATATCCAAGAAGGGAGATAATATTATGGAGCCAAAAAAATTATATAGATCAAATAATAAGATGATTTGTGGAGTATGTGCAGGTCTTGCGGAATATATTAATGTAGATCCTACAATTATACGATTGTTATGGGTACTTTTATCTTTATCTGCAGGAATTGGCGTGGTAGCTTATATCATAGCAGCAATTGTAATCCCAGAGCAAAGATAGTGTTAAAAATCAATTAGAAAAATTTAAGATTAAGTACTAAAAATCAGTGTTAAAAATAAGTACTAAAAAAATAAGTACTAAAAAAATAAGTACCAAAAAATAAGTATTAAAAACTAAGGGGCTGTGTATGCAGCCCTTTTTTTCGATTTTATTATCTATAAGAATTGTAATACAAGAGCAAATAAAAGTTGTGGAAAGCCAGCGGCTAAGATGAGTGACATTGGTAGTTTACGGCTAATGACGGTTAATATTTTATTATAAAAAAATATAATTCCTCAACACCATTGCGGCTGATTGGAGCCTAATATTATAGAACTTTATTTATAATATCAATGATTTGATTATGTTCAAAAGGCTTTGCCAAAAATTCAGCTGCTCCAAACTTTAGGGCATCAACCATCTTACTTTTTTGACCGGCAGCAGTGACCATAATAATTTTTGCTGCTTCATCATATTCTATGATTTGCTGTAAAGCCTCCAAACCATCCAGTACCGGCATGGTAATGTCCATAGTTACCAGATCCGGCTTTAAAGCCTTATATTTTTCAACCCCGTCCTTGCCGTTCGTTGCCTCACCGATTATGGTATGACCGTTTTCCTCCAGTATACTTCGTAAAATTTTACGGGATGTTCTTGAATCATCAACTAAAAGTATATGAGCCATCTTGATTCCTCCTTATATAATTTCAACCTGGCTGCTTACCGTAACCAGTAAATCTACTTGTTTATCATCGATTAACATGGGAACTACATAAAAGTTATCCTTTGCCTTTGCAGTCTGATTGGAGTAAGACAGGGGAGGAGTCATGTCAATTAGAACATCATCAAAGCTAAGTTTAGAGGCATACAAACCATTGGTGCAATTGATAAACTCGCAGATGGAATCAAAGGATTCTTCATCCATTTCATTAAACTCTTCCTTTGCAAAGGAATTGGCAACCGTTAACAACTCACGATCCTTGCAGGCGAGACCTACAAAGATATCCTGATCGCCAATCATTTGCTGTGATGCAAGGGAGCCAAAGGAATATACCTTTGCTCTTGTAACCTTATTGAGAACCAGATCCTTGTTGACAAGGCGTATGAGGTTACGGACTGCAAGACTGATTAGCTCATAGGCGAAGGGATTGTCGATATCCACATAAGCGGAAAGGATGCGGTCAATATCACCAGATTTAAAAGCGTGAATATCCTGTTTTGTAAAGCCATTGTCAATTCGAAAGGCTTCAAGCTGGGCTTCCAATTCCTGAACGGTTATTATATTGTGCTCTGTACAGGTTTGAACAAATTTAAGATAGGGATTTCCTTGCAGATTGAGCAGATATGTTACTTCTTCCGGCAGCAAGTAGCCTTTTTCGATTGCGATATCACCGAAACGCTTATCCATCCTTCGTTGAATCTCATTAATCTCATCCGCCTGTTTTACGGTCAATAATTTCTCGGAAACTGCAATTAGTCCAAGTTTGACAGAAGTTTTTTGCTGCTGCTGCAGGATCACGTCAAATTGAGCTTGTGAAATGACACCTTTCCCCATTAAGTAATTGCCAAAATAAAGTCCCAGCATGGTGTTTCTCCTTTCGTATTTCGCGATGTTAACAGTTTTTTCGATAATTAGTTTGAATTGTTTCCAAAAATTTCATATTCCTATTATTAATATACAATAGAATTCATAAAAATAACAGTATTTAATTTCAAATAATATAATTTTTTATAAAGAATGTTAATTGCCAAGGCTATTCGGACAAACTATAATAAAGGGAATGAAAAATTGAGAGATATTTTTCAAACACTTTAGCGTTTTATGGTATTTTTGAGTAAAAATTACTCTTAATAGGATGACAAGCTAAAGTTTCTATGATAAAGTATTGTGTAAGTTGAGATACAAAGAATCGTGCCGTCTTGGCGGCAGAATGGAGTTAACATGAAGACAATCATTGAATTGATCGCCGAAGAAGTAAAACAGGCCTTTGTAGAAAAGGGTTATGAAGAAAAATATGGAATGATAACCATTTCTAACAGACCTGATTTATGTCAATACCAATGCAATGGTGCCTTGGCGGCTGCAAAACAATATAAAACAGCACCGATTAAAATTGCTGAGGAAATTATTGGCTCTCTGAAAGAAAGCACAACCTTTAAAGAAATCACGGCTATTATGCCAGGTTTTATTAATATTACAATTAGTGATGAGTATCTTGCAAATTACCTGAATCAGATGAAGACAGAGGAGCATTTCGGCTGTGAAAAAGAAGCTGAGCCGAAAACGATTATCATTGATTACGGCGGTCCTAATATTGCAAAACCCCTCCACGTAGGACATCTTCGTTCCGCAGTCATTGGCGAGAGCGTAAAACGTCTGCTTCGTTTTTATGGTAATCAAGTCATTGGTGATGCGCATTTGGGAGATTGGGGAACCCAGATGGGTCTTATTATCTTAGAGTTAAAGAGACGCAAACCGGAATTAGTATATTTTGATGAAAGCTTCGAAGGAGAGTATCCCGAGGAAGCCCCCTTTACGATCTCGGAGCTGGAGGAGATTTATCCCGCAGCCAGCGAGTATTCCAAGGAAAATCCTGATTTTAGAGAAGAAGCGAAGAATATTACGTATCAGCTTCAGAATGGTCACAGAGGCTTTACTGCAATCTGGAATCATATGCTGAATGTATCTGTTACAGATCTGATGAAGATCTATAAAACCCTTGATGTATCCTTTGATCTGTGGAAAAAGGAAAGTGATGCTCAGCCCTATATACCGGAGATGATTGCGTATTTCAAGGAGAATAATTATACCCGGATTTCTGAGGGAGCACTCGTGGTTGATGTTAAGGAAGAAACGGATACCAAGGAGATTCCTCCCTGTATGATTTTGAAGTCAGATGGCGCTACCTTATATAATACGACGGATTTGGCTACGATTGTTGAGCGTATGAAGCTTTTTTCACC
>JAEWMZ010000127.1 GCA_023392995.1 Bacillota bacterium | reverse complement strand
AAAGGAAGCCCACCATAATGGCAGGAGCAATTGAAGTTCCAATGGAGCGAATCAGTGAAAGGGTTGCAAGAGCAGAGGTCGCCTCCTCTGTTTTTGTATTGTCTAACATCATATAATTCAAAGGCGTACCCATGGTAAACCCGATTCCTAAGCCAACCAGAATTAGGCAAATTACCACATTAATGACGCTTGGATAGTTCACTGTAATAAATACAATATACAGGGCACCTATAGCGGAAATTAAAAAGCCAAAGCCCAGTATAAGCTTAACGCCATATTTGTCAATTAATTTACCGGAGATCGGTGCGCCGATTCCAGCAAACAGACCTAGAATTAATACAAAATATCCTCCATTTCCGGAAGTAATCTTTAAGGCATTCTCAGAAAACTGAGGTACAAAGATCATGCCCATTAAAATGAAGCCGGATAAAAAAGATAAAATTAAGGTTATTACAATCCGAACATTTTTAAAATAGTTTATATTCATCACCGGATCATCAGCCTTCTTTTCTGCCAGCAGGAAGAAAGGAAGTAACACAATAAACGCGATGAGATAAGGATAAACATTGTTATTCGTTATGGTAGCTGCTAAATCGAAGAAGTCAATATTTTTCAGCCCGTAGAGCAGAGAAAGTATCATTATGGTAAGAATGGTAATGCCAAAGTAATCAACCTTCTTAACCTCCTCAGCCTTTGAATTCGGCAGACAAAGAATTCCGGCTATGAGAATGAAAATGGTAATAGGCACATTGACATAGAAAATAAATTGCCAATTGTTTCGTCCGAAGATGTCAAGGATAGCACTTCCGGCAGAGGAACCAAAGATGTTTGCAATACCATAAACACCTCCGATAAGACCCAGAGCCATACCTCGTTTTTCCTTAGGAAAGGTGGTTCCAAACTCTGCAGTAGCAATAGGAACAATACCGCCGCCCCCAATTGCCTGTACGGCACGGGCTATCAGCAGCACGGTAAAGCTGCCAAATGATTGGGACAGACCACAGAAGAGAGAACCGATACCAAAGAGGAAGATACTGATCAGGTATATGTATTTTCTTCCGTATTTATCAGCCATTTTACCCATAATGGGAATACTTGCTGCGTAAGCCAGAGTATACATAGTGATCATCCAGATACCGGTTTTATCTCCGACTCCAAGGTAATTCTGAATTACTGTCCGTGCAGGTGTTACGATACCGGTATCGATGGCTCCCATGAAGATACCTAATAGATATACGATTACGACTAAAACAAAACCTGCTTTACGATTCTTTGTTTTCATTGTCAGACATCCTTTCATTAATAATTTTTGCGGCATTATCAGAGATGATCTGTATTGCCGTAACAAAATCTTCGATTTGCTTTTCACTAAGCCCCTCAAATAAATGATGGTGCAATTCTTGAAACTCCGCGTTTAGCATACTAACCAAGTCAACTCCTGCGTCTGTGATGTTAATATGCTTTTCACGCCGGTTTTCAGGATTATCTTTTCTTGATATCAGCTGTTTTTTCTCCAGTTTGTGCAGGGTTTTAGCCACAGAACCCTTATCTAGCATAAAATGCTTTGCAATCTGTTCCTGATTTACCGTGTCACATTTACTTAAATAAACCAGAAGAGAATGCTCTGTAAATCCAATGTTTTTATCATTCAGCCTTCGTTCAAAGAACGTACGGCTAAAGCGGGATATAATGGATAGGTGTGTAAGAATCATTGTGAATCGAACCTTT
Organism: Bacillota bacterium; assembly: GCA_023392995.1. Lineage (GTDB taxonomy): Bacteria > Bacillota > Clostridia > Lachnospirales > Lachnospiraceae > Mobilitalea. Next base: position 2,697 of record JAEWMZ010000127.1, on the reverse strand, counting down.
CAAAATTTTTTATAACAGCAGGTTTCTTCAATAAGAAAAGGGGTAATGTCTCGACCCAGAAACTTCAACGTCTCACTGCGCTGCTGTATCTTGATGCAGAAATTACAATGCCATATTCCTATTTTCTTGTCATGTCTTAAGGCATATATGAAGCAAATTTACACATTGCATTAATAATATATTCACAATAGTTGCAAATGCAACAGTTGTAATGACAACAATATAGCAAGCGCTAAGTCTCCTGTCAAGTGATTTATTTATAATTTCAAATTGAAATGAACACAATCGTGTGGTAATATGGTAAAGTGCTATCAGAGAAAAATATTAGACAAATAATTATAATACATGGTTGTTGGAGGATTTTATGAAAATAGATAATGTACCCTTGGACTTATTAATACCAAATATGCTGGGCGCGACGGGAACCGTGCTGGAAATATTCTTTCTTACAATACTGTTTTCAGTCCCTTTAGGCTTTCTGGTAGCACTTGGAAGAAGAAGTAAGCACGCGGTAATAAGTTTTCCCATCAGGATTTACCAGCTGATCTTTCGTGGAACACCGTTGATGTTGCAGTTGATCTTTTTTATGTACGGACCCTATTACATATTTGGTTTTACCTTGGATCGTTTTGTTGCCTGTATCGCTGCTTTTACAATTAATTATGCTGCGTATTTTGGTGAAATCTTTCGCGGTGGTATCGCTTCCATTCCAAAAGGACAGTATGAAGCGGCAAAAGTACTTGGCTATAATAAACTTCAGACCTTCCTGCGGATCGTTCTGCCCCAGGTAGTCAAATCGGTAATCCCAGCAGTGGGTAATGAATTAATGACCTTGGTCAAGGATACTTCTCTGGCTCAGGTTATTTCCGTGGTGGAGCTGTTCCGTGTGGCATCCGCGGCTGGATCTAAGTACTTTTCAACCGTACCGATTATTGTGGCAGCAGTATTTTACTTGATTATGAATACAGTAGTAGAAATATCGTTCAAACAAATCGAGAAGAAGTTTGACTATTATAAGAATTAACAGGAATGAGTGGAGGAAATTATGTTACTGAAGGCTGAAAACTTGCAGAAACAGTTCGATCATACAGAGGTATTAAAGGGAATCTCCCTAGAGGTTAATGAGGGTGAAGTGGTAGCTATTATCGGACCTTCCGGTTCCGGAAAATCAACCTTGCTTCGTTGTCTAACCCAGCTTGAGAAGATAGATCAGGGTAAAATTGAAGTATGTGGCAAATTAATGGTAGATACCGGTGACGGCACTGGCTATGCAGATAGTAAGATACTTCATGAAATTATTATGGAGGTGGGATTGGTATTTCAAAACTTCAATCTTTTTCCTCATTACAGCGTACTACGAAATATCGTGGATGCTCAGGTTAAAGTACTTGGAATTGATAAGGCAGTCGCTGAAGAGAAAGCCGTCTCATTGCTTGAGAAAATGAATCTGAAAGACCGTGCTAAGGCATACCCCTGCGAATTATCCGGCGGGCAGCAGCAGAGAGTGGCAATTGCCAGAGCACTTGCGTTAAATCCTCGTATTTTATTCTTTGATGAACCAACCTCAGCACTGGATCCAGAGTTGACGGGGGAGATACTGAAAGTAATCAAGTCTTTGGCAGAAGAGAAAATGACGATGGTTATCGTTACTCATGAGATGGCCTTTGCGAGGGATGTCGCAGATCGGGTTATTTTTATGGATGGAGGTATCATCATAGAGCAGGGCACCCCGGAGGAGGTATTTGGCAATACAGCGATTCAGAGGACAAAGGACTTCCTGCAGCGATTTAATCAAAGCTAGGCCGTTTTGAAAATTTATTGTACCGTTCTAAATGCACCACTTTGTGGTATCCTGAGTCGCGATTTACGGAACGCAGCACAACTACGTCGCCTAAAATCGCGATTTGGCTACCACAAATTGGTGTATTCAGCTCGGAACAAGCTGTTTTCAAGAACACTTTAGATGATGTTAAACAATTGTAAAAGGCAAGGGGTTCTTAGGTACTCAATTCAGGTGATGAGAGTTCAGGTGATGAGAATTCAGATGCTGAAACTGGTTACGGATAATTTTGACATAATATACATGTCATGATATAATATGGACTAATATAGCAGCATGAAGTCAGCGCAAAATGCAGGGAACTACTCTGGAATAAAGGGATTTATCATGTGCTTTTTTTGCATTTCATGTTTTGAATGTCGTTATATGAATTGTAACATAGGGGTAAAGGCTGTAATGACTTGTATACCAAAAGCTTGCTACATCAGCAATAAAATATATTAGCGCGGGAGTATATTTATAATGAAAAAACAATATCGTATCTATATTTTTATCTCTATGCTACTTTTCTTCAGTGCAGCCATTATTCCAACTCATGCGGCAATTGCATCCGCAGCGGCAAAATCGACGGATATCTCTTTAAAGGCGGTAAGTATATACCTATTAAAGGGTGAAACTGCTACGCTTGAGGTAACTGGCAATGCCGGAAAAATCACCTGGATTTCAACAAATAAAAGTGTCGCAACGGTAACAAACAGCGGGAAGGTAAAGGCTGTCGGATACGGAAGTACCAATATAAAGGCGATTGTAAATAATAAAGTTTATCAATGTAAAATAACCGTAATAGACCCGGAAGGGATAGCCTTTGAACCTGCCTATACCACCATTATTGCTGGAGGAGCAGGGGTCAATCTAAA
>JAEWMZ010000008.1 GCA_023392995.1 Bacillota bacterium | reverse complement strand
AACCTTCCAACATATTGTTCCAGACGTCCTTCAAATGAAACCGGTGCAGCTAACATCAGTACGTCAAGTCTTGGAAAATCAAAGCCTTCTCCAATTTTCTGTCCTGTTGCTACCAGAATAAGGCTTTTATCCTTTGGAACTGCTTTTAGAGACATTCTTATTTCAGCATTTTCTTTATCAGTATTGTCTCCATACAAAATAAATACGTGATCAGCACTACCTTGCAGTTCGTCATATAAAAATTTCGCATGTTCTTTATATTTTGTAAGAATAACCGGAGTATGCCCCGCAGTGATGCATTCTCTTACATCGCTAATAATCATTTCATTCCTGACTTTGCTTGAACAAATCAAACCATACGCACGATTTATATCATCTTTACTGTCTTCCGTATCGACCACTCTGGTATACCTTGGAATAAAGTAATGCCCAATGCCCTGTTCTTCAGCTCTTTCAAGTGCAGTAAAATTATGACGCAGTGGTCCAAGCATCATATATATGATTTTGTCCAGGCTATCGCCTCTTTTAGGTGTAGCTGATACACCATATACATATTTCGCATCAACCTTCTGCAATAGCTCCATAGACGTATTTGATGCTGCATGATGACATTCGTCCATTATCACCATTCCATAAGAATTGATTAATTCGTTGAATTTGCCCTTACTATACATAGAGCCAACCATAGCTACATCAACAATTCCTGTTAAAGTATTCTTACTTCCATGTAAAATTCCTATAACACTTTCTCGTTTCTTCTTTCGTCCAGACTTTGTCTCATATTCTGGTGATTCTTCTTTAATATCCAGAAATTTATTTAATTCATCAACCCACTGATTTAGCAGATCTTTACTTTGTAATAAAATTAAAGTATTCACTTTCCTTTGTGAAATCAGATAACTACATACTACCGTCTTACCAAATGCAGTAGCCGCGCTCAACACTCCATCGGTATAAGAAAGTAATTTCTGGGCAGCAAGTTCTTGCTGTGTTCTTAAATCTCCGTTGAATGATACTCTAATTGGGCGCCCCTTTTCTCTCTTATCTGTAATATCTATACCAATACCAGCTTTCTCGCATTCGCAGGTAATAGACTCCTTCAGTCCGCGCGGGATCCTTATATACCCATCTATATCTTTACCAAGATATACAGCGCTAAAATTATAATAATTTGAATAGCCAAGACGCTTGTTTTTATAAAACTCCGGATTATCAAAAGCTACCATACTACGAATCTGATTCTGTAAACGTGGCATTAGATTAAGCGTATCAACATATACACCATTACTTAGAACCAAATGCACCTTTCCAACAACATCTGCTTTCGTAAATCCTTCCTTCTTTTTCCACGGCTTAGGTCTGTTATCAGTAACTGAATTGGCAAGCATCCCTCTGGCTTCGGCAAGTTCTACCTTCCATTTTGTCATATACTTCTCGATATCTTCCAGCGATAGCTTTTCTGTTTCTTCCAGCAAGACCTTCCATTGATCAGGATATGCATTCCAGTTTTCATCCATAAAAGCACTGTTTCCATTTTTAAGAGCTTGTCCTTGCAATGGAAGAGCAATTAAATTACCAATACGACTAGCAACATCCTGAGAAGGATACATTCGGTCATAATAGTGAAAAGATTTCAAATTAATAGAAGCGGATCCCTTGTCCAGTAAAAGAAAGCCAAAATTTCTTGCTAAAGATGCAGCTATTGGTCTTTTAAAGAATATCCATACATGAGCACCTCTTCCAGAGCGAGACCTTTCAACCAAAGACTTAATGCCATTCTGCTCACACATTTTTCTTAGTGCATCTACTTCATCATGCCATTCATCATCTGTATTGGCAAAATCTGTCTTTTCTGCATCCTTTTCATGGTTATCAAAATCGAATACTATAAATCGACATGTACCATCTGGTAAAAGCGGATAAACTCCAAGCACATCTGTTCCATCCTCTTTATTGCCAACAAGATGACTTACAATTTTCTTCAAATCAAGCTTAGTCCATTTTGTATGCTCACATTCATCACAAAACATTTTTTCACCACGTTGTTTTGGACACAAAGCATCATTCCATCTGTTATCACACTGCGGAAAATACCCGCCATTCTTTCCTCTTTTGGCATAAACATCTTCTCTACCCCAGAACATAGCAAAATATCGTTTTGCTAAATCCTCCGTTATATATCTACCAAGAATACGCTCTCCCTGATCCGGATCATACTCATTAATACTCTCTATTGTCTCCTCAACTGGATTTGGGGCTTCGAATGCAATATCAGCCTTTTTTAATTGAGCTTTCAAGGCTTCATTTTCTTTTTGAAGAGTTCGCACTATTTTTCTAAGTGAGTCAAGGTCATAAGCCTCTATATTCATTCCTAGTCCTCCATCTAGAAAGTGTTATATATCAAAAGGTCAGCACATCTATTTCAAGAATGCTGACCTAATTTCTTCATTACTGTTTAAATTCTAATACCGGCTGATACTTGGCATCTTCTTCTCTTTGCAATTTGATAACAAAATCAATTACGTCCGAACTTGGCATCATCTTATATGCATGTTCTCCAAGAATATTCATAATAATATGATAACTAGATGAATCGTCCTTCTCCACATCATATACAAATATGGTTTTATACTTATCCTTTGTAGCTTCAGCGGTATGTGCCCATGCCTTAGCATTCATAATTAACTTACTGATTTTCTTATCTTCAAAAGTAAAGTTTTTAAACGCATAATTCCCAACCATGTAGTCATATTGAACATTCTCGTTATATCCGCCAGTTACTGCTCTCGCAGAATATTTTACTTTGTTGGATTTCATCATCATCTTAATATACTTAACTTCACTATCTCTACTTAAACGTTCATTTTTATCAAAGTCCAAACGCATATGAACTTTTTCGGTAGTTAAAATGAAATCTTCAACATCAATAACATCGGCTTCTTTTATATTACAAAACTTCAACTCGTTTACATAAAATCTAATATAGTCCTGTAGGCAGAATTCCTTATCATTATTCATAAGATTACGTTCACATTCAATTTTTATACCATATAAGTACTTCTTCATAAATTCTATATCTAACTCATCGTCAAAGCTTTCAAGACGATTCCAATTCTTCATAATATGGAATGTTCGTTCATCAGTAGTAAGATTATGAAACAAGATTCCTACATTTACGTTTTCGTTTGTGACAATTGATGGATAATAACTCAAAACTGAAAATTGTACTTTACACATAATCTTTTACCTCCATTCCTTATAATTTGCAATCATCTCACACATTTCATTCATGTGCTCAACTCTATATAATAAATAAATTTTTAAAGCTTCTAAATCTTTATCGGGTATTTTCCAATCATCTGGTATACTATTAATAATATCGTCCAATAATTGTTTTGTGATAACCTGTTTGAATTTTTCTGCTATTCTTAACAAGCTATCCTTATTTATTGTTTTGTTTCTGATAAACAACCCATATCCATTCGCTTCAAGGATACCAACATCCATATAATCATTAAGCGAAATCCCTTGCCTAAAACAAATGCTATCCCAAATCGTTGCATTTTTAAAAACATGTGTATGATCGATAGCATATAACAGTTTAGCACCCTTTCCTGTAGAAATCAATAAATTTCCTTTGTTTCTGTCTTTATTATATGTAAGATGGTCAAATAAAATTATCTCCTCATAAGCTTCTTTATTTGAAATACAGTCCATAATATTCTCATTCAAAATACTGGCTCTTTCAATATATTTGGAATAAAAGCAACTACCAAAATCATCATCCGTCAATATATTCTCTTCCAACATAGTTTGATTATCAATTGTAGCTACACCGCTATCCGGCATTAATATTCCAATTGCATTTGCCAACTTATAGGAAACTAATTCATTTATCAGTGTTAGTATTCCCTGAATATTGCCTTTTGTTTTAATAACTGCATGAATTTTTTCTCCACCAGTATTTAAAATTGCTAAAAACGGTTCAGTACAACCATTTTCAATATGCCTCTCAATTTTATCAACATGCAATAGCTGCACTATTTCACCGCCTTAAATCTATTATATTTTTAACTAATTCCAATCTGTTATCTTATATTTAACCAATAATTCTTGTGATAATTTAATTCCTTCTTCAGTAATTGCTACAGATTTAGAACGATGACTACCCTGTCGGATATAATCTTCCTCATCTAATTTATCTATTATATCAAAATCATATCCTTTCCAAGCCATATCAAGATTTGAAGCAAATCGTCCGCCTTCATTAAATCTTGATAAGTACATCAGTAATAATGTTAATTCTTTCATTGCCTGCTCCGGGTTAGTTTTATCCATTGTTAACACCTCCGAGTTAAATAAACGATATCATAATTATACACCTTGCGACTATGATTTACAATTCATCTAAAACCAATAAATTCTATAAATTAGTTATAAATCTTTGATTTCTCCTTATGGAATCTGCTTGCAACGTTCTACATACTATTTGTTCAAAAAAACCTTTGTAATCAGGGTATTACTGATGAAGTGTTGTTAATTTTACTCCATTACCAAGCCTATACTCAAATGTATCATTAATGGATACACATTCTGTTGCTGTAATTACATATATGATAATAATGAATGGACAATATAATAATCTAAGTATTTTTATGATAAACTAAACAACAGATGGATTATTCTAGTTGTAAAAATCCTACTTTTACTCACATTAACCTAATGCTTTATTGGAGAAACGATATGATTCATTATAAAATAAACCGCATCCATACGATATTGCTAATTACAATCCTTATCACTTGGTTCATTATTTTTATACTTACTGTTCTTATGATATTTCAAGAAAGAACAGGCAACCTGCCTTATCTACTTGGTATCATTGGAATTGTTGAATTTGCTCTTCTGTTCCTTACCGGTATCTCTGGTATGCTTATAAAGAAAAAAGCAGCAAATGAAACTGATGATGATTATGATGACGCTTTCGTTAAGTTAACAAAAAAGGCAGCTTCTTATCCTGAAAATATCAATAAAAGAATGGCAATGTTATATTATTACGGTAACCTTTATATCATTGTATTAATTGTTACAATTCTTGAACCAAATCACGCATGCTGCGTGATAGCCCTTCTCAGTTTTTGCTGTGCCATATTGCTTTGGCGCAGCTTTTCTTTTACAATTAATTCATCTTAATGAAAGAAAACCCCTCAGATGAGT
>JAEWMZ010000017.1 GCA_023392995.1 Bacillota bacterium | reverse complement strand
CTGTACAATGAGTTTTCAGACATACCGAAGGAATAGATAAGAGCTTTTCTTTGTATTTGGTTATGGGAAGGTGATTCAAACAAATACAAAGTTAAGGCTCTTTTTCGGTTGAACTGGAATGATTTTTCATTTGGTTTGTGAGGAAATTTCAATACATTTCCAATTCATTTTTATGCAAATATTAGGGAGTGTGAAATATAAATATCACTTATAAATACCATAAACAAAAGTAATAACCCGCCCTATTGCATTTGAATAAATTATCATGTAGAATGCAAATTAAGCAAGAACAAAAACTGAATATAAGTAACAAAATTCGTCAATTGATACATTTGCAGGACGGGAAGCCTGATTTATAGCCCTTACTGTGAACGTATCTTTTTTTATACAAAAATAGCTGTATTCAAGATGAATGTATAAAAATATAGTGGTTTTGAAGATGAAAGTATAAAAATATAGCGTAGGGAAGGAGAACACGATGAAACAAAGGGCTCTTTTAGAAATGAAGGGAATTACAAAGCAATTTGGCAAAACAGTTGCGAATGCGGATGTTAATCTACAGCTTTATAAAGGAGAGATTCATGCCCTACTTGGAGAAAACGGAGCAGGGAAAAGCACCCTGATGAACATCTTATTAGGGATTTACAGACCAAACTCCGGGGAGATCATTTACAACGGAGAGAAGATATCAATTCGTACTCCAAAGGATGCATCCCGCCTTGGAATAGGGATGGTGCATCAGCATTTCGAATTAATACCAACTTTGAGTGTTGCAGAAAATATTTACCTGAGTACCGGTAACAGTACATTTATTCTTGATAAAAAGAAAATGGAGGAGACAATCGGTAGCTACTCGGAGCAGTTTGGTCTTCAAGTAGATCCATCCGCCAAGGTATGGCAGTTATCCGTGGGAGAGCAGCAGAGAGTAGAAATTATGAAGCTGCTGTGCAGAAACTGTGAAATACTGATCTTAGACGAACCCTCGGCTGTGTTAACTCCTCAGGAAGCGAATGAAATGTTTCGAACATTACGGACAATGGCGGACGATAATAAGTCCGTTATTTTTATTTCCCATAAAATGAACGAAGTGATGGAGCATGCAGATAGAATAACCGTATTAAAGAGTGGAAGAATCGAGGATGAGATGCTCTCGAAGGACGCTACCATAGAGCGGCTGACCAAAGCGGTGGTAGGGGAAAGAACGCTTGATAAAGACAGGAAGGTCAGGCAGAAGACGAACGGTGATACCATTATCAAGGTAGAAGAGCTGAATGTGAATAATGATAAGGGGCTGCCAGCATTACGGGATATTTCGTTAGAGATACGTGCCGGTGAGATTTTTGCCATTGCAGGTGTTGCGGGAAATGGTCAAAGAGAGCTGGCAGAGACACTAGCCGGCTTACGTAAATCCTCCTCAGGAAGAATACGGATGAATAATAAGGATATTACCAAATATACAGCTGCTCAGCGGATGAAGGAGAAGATAGCATTTATACCAGAGGATCGGTTACATATGGGATTGGTTCCCGGCTTGGATATGAAGAAAAATGCCATCTTAAAGGAATTTCGCTCGCCAGCCTACAGCAGAGCAGGAATTCTCAAGCAGGGAGCAGTGAAAAAAGTAACACAGAAGTATGTGTCGGAGTATGAGATTAGGAATGGTGGTATGGAGCTTCCCATCAGTATGATGTCCGGAGGGAATCAGCAAAAGCTCCTGGTAGCCAGAGAGGTGAACGACGAACCAGCACTAATCATCGCGGCTTACCCGGTCAGAGGACTTGATATCGGTGCTGCAGAGGCCATTAATCAAATACTGCTGCAGGAAAGTGAAAGAGGCGCCGGTGTTTTATTTATTTCTGAAGAGCTGGATGAGATTTTTCATATGGCAGATCGTGTTGCAGTCTTTTGCGATGGCAAGCTGGTAGGAATTCGCGATATTGCTGAGACAGACTATGAAGAGCTCGGGCGGATGATGTCCGGGGAGTTGGGATAAAACCATATAGGTAATTGCGTAACAATATAGTTTTTGCCATTGTATACACAGCAAATACTATTTCTTCGCTCTAACGCTTCCTTCGGGCTTAGCTGCCGCTCCGAAACAGTATCTGCTGTGTATACATATCTTAAGTTAATTAGTTTCGCAATTACCTATTAAAACCATATAGAAGGAGATTACGATGATTCTTAAAAATCTACAATTAGAAAAAAGACAGAACAGATCCATGCTTATGGCGATCCTTAATCCGATCCTTTTTATGTTTCTGGGATTAGCCTTCAGTGCCATTTTCATTGCTTTCATGGGCTTTCAACCGGGAGCGGTATTTGCAAAGATGATTTCCTATTCCTTCTTAAATATCAGGGGACTTAGCGGCAGTATCACAGCCGGACTGCCGCTTATGCTATGTGGACTCAGTGTTGCCCTTGCCTTTCGCATGAATTTGAATAACATCGGTGCGGAAGGGCAATACGCCATGGGAGCCATTCTGGGAGGGGGCTTTGTGCTCTTTGGACCGGAGCTGCCAACAGCGATGAAGATGATTCTGATGTTTCTGCTCTGCGCTCTGGGGGGAATGCTATGGGCGCTTATAGCAGGAATGATGAAAGCTTACTTTAATGTGAATGAAACCATTGTAACCTTAATGTTAAATTATATTGCCTTGCTCTTTTTGGATTATCTGACCTATGGACCCTGGATGGCAAAGGGACAGACTACAGCCATCACTGAGGCAATTCCAAAGGCATTATATCTTCCCTATTTCGGTAATACTGGAATCAGTACCGGAATTCTTGTTGCGATAGCCATTGCTGTGCTCTTATTTTTATTTTTAAAATATACAAGAGCAGGGTATCAGATCGAAGTCATCAAGCACAGTATTTCCAGTGCAGAATATGCGGGTATGAATGTGAAGAGGAATATTCTTCTGGTGCTTGGGTTAAGCGGAGCGATTGCAGGTCTTGCCGGATTTGTCCAGGTTACCGGTGTGGTTCATCGAATTCAGACACAAATGCCCAGCAACAGCGGATATACCGGAATTGTTATCGCTTACTTGAGTCAATTTAATCCGATCGCTGTAATTATTGTAGCCATTCTCTTTGGAGGTCTGGAAAATAGCTGTGCTGCGGTGCAGTTAATGGGCGTGCCCTCCCAGATTGCTACCATGATACAGGGAAGTATTATGATCTTTGTAATTGCAGGTGAATTCTTTCAGCGAAATAAAATTATTCTTCAAAGAAATCGGAAGAGGGGAGGCGAAGTAATATGAACGCATTAGTGATATCAATTTGTTCCGCAGCCATTGTCTACGCCTGTTCCATCCTGTACGCGGCGGTTGGAGAAATTATGGCGCAGCGTGCGGGAGTGATGAACCTTGGCACAGAAGGCATTATGTTAATGGGAGCTGTGAGCGGCTTTATGACAGCCTACTATACCAAAAGCCTTACGCTGGCGCTCCTGGTGGTTATTCTTGTCGGGGGAGTACTGGGCGTAGTATATGCTTTCTTGACGGTTACCTTACAAGCGGATCAGACGGTCTGTGGTATGGCCTTTCTTACCTTTGGCTATGGACTCAGTGGTTTCATTGGAAAGAATCTGACGGGGATTGCTTCGGATGTAAAATTTGATAAAATTGCGATTCCCCTTCTGTCAAAAATTCCGGTGGTGGGAGAGATCTTTTTTCATCAGGATGTTTTAGTTTATGCCGTTTATTTTCTCATTCCACTCAGCATGTTCTATATTTATCGTACCAAGCCGGGAATGATTCTGCGCGCGTTAGGTGAGAATCCGGCGGCACTGGATGCAACGGGAACGAATGTATTTGCGCTGCGTTATGCTTATGTAATCCTTGGATGTTCCCTGGCAACCATCAGCGGGGCATGCATTTCATTATCTTATACAAATTTCTGGAATGAAGGAATGACCGGCGGCAAGGGCTGGATTGCCTTTTCGCTGGTTGCCTTCTCCGGCTGGAATCCAGCAAAAGCAGCCCTGGGTGCAATTTTGTTTGGAGGTATTAGTATTCTTGGAATGAATATGCAGATCTACCTGCCGGGAATTCCGTCCCAGTGCTATAGTATGCTGCCTTATCTGGCAACAATTCTTGCATTATTTACTACCACAGGCAGCTTTGGCAGGAAATATTCCAAGGAACCGGCGGCTCTATGTAAAGCCTATGACCGGGAAAGCCGCTAAGGA
>JAEWMZ010000010.1 GCA_023392995.1 Bacillota bacterium | reverse complement strand
CATTTAATCTTAACTCAAAACGGACAAAAAGCGCTGAAAAGGATGCTATGTTGATTAGCATAGCATCTAATATAATAAGAAAGAGTCGTCTTATGAATAATTTTTTATCATTAATAAATTTCTTCACCGTATTCACCTTTGTATTGTATTTATCTCACTACTATCCTCGCCGTATGCGCCTTATGTTATCAATTTCTATTCACTAACATTTTTATGTATCATGGGCTCCTTCTTTAATACCCTCTCGAAAAAAAACATATCCAAAGGTTTTAACCATACACTTTATATCAAAGTAAAATCCCATTCTCTCCACATACTCACCGTCAAATCTAGCCTTTGTCATGATTGGCAACTCATCTCTTCCATTCACTTGTGCCCAACCAGTTAAGCCAGGGAGTATATCATTAGCTCCATATCGCTCTCGTTCTTCTATCAAATCATACTGATTCCATAATGCAGGTCTGGGTCCAATAAAGGACATATCGCCTATAAATATGTTGAATAATTGAGGAAGTTCATCTAAACTAGTCAATCTAAGAAACTTTCCAATTGGAGTTATGTATTGTTCAGGATTTTTCAATAAATGTGTGGGAGCATCCTTCGGTGTATCGCAATACATAGTTCGAAATTTAATAATATTGAATTCTTTCCTACCAATACCAATTCTTTTTTGCAGAAAAAAAACCGAACCCTTTGATGAGCATTTAATCAGTACTATAATACTTAATAACAACCATGATAATAAAATCATCAAAACTAAGGCCATAAAAAAATCAATAACACGTTTCATATATTTTATATACATATACATTCCTTTCTCAGCTTTAAGTAGAAGTATTTAGACTTATCGACTTTTTCTTTCTTTAATAACTTCTACTCGCTATCTCAATAGATATCAATTATACTCTTTTATAAATCTAATAAAACAATAAATTATACTATTAAAATATTGAATGTCTAGTATCACTACAAAATGTAAATATATATTTATTGTATCAGATTTGTTGAAAATCTTCAATTACTGATATACGAAGAGGTTATCTTCAAGTCATTCTTTGAAATCTATATTCACCTATATCGTAATAAATACAATATGAGAACATTTTATTATCAAAAGATTCATAATTTCATATTCTTCAATACTAACTTTATTCCTTCTGAAAAACTTATTTTAGGCGTAAATCCTATACTTCGTAGCTCTCTTATATCAGCACACAAATACATCACTTGATTTTCTCCATAAGGAATGGCTCCAATATCAACATTACGAGTTTCATCTATACAATCTCTTATTTTAAAAATATATTCCTTTAAGGGTAGTACTATCCCGCTACCTAAGACATAAATTTTTCCGTTTTCACCTTTATTAGCAATTATGAAAAATGCATCTGCAGCATCATCACTATATAGATAATCCCACATTTGCTCACACTTTGTAAATTTAGGAGTTTCATTTTTAAGTAATTTATATATAGTTGACATAACCATTGTATTTGCCCCATCGTACGGTCCATAGATACTAAGGATTCTAACCCAATTAAACCTCAACTCTAATTGCTTACATAATATTTTCGTCATATATCCTGCACAACATTTAGCGATACCATACCCATTTTCAGGAGCTGTAGGTGTCCCTGATCCTAATGGAAAATCTACGCGCCCATACTCAGCCTGTGACCCTGCGCCTATAAAAGTATGGCATCCAAACCGCTTTGCTAAATATACCGCATCTAGGGCATACTTTACATTTTGATTTTGCAAATACATATCATTTCTAGTATTCCCAAAAGTTCCATCCCATGCAAAATGAAAGAATACATCATAATTCTTGCCTGTTGTATTTTGGTAGTCTTTATATTCTGACAGATCACAATATCCAATACTCACCAAGGGATGTTTAGGAATTTGACAAATCCGCTTAGAATCTTTTCTACTTAATACTAATACTTCAACATTTCCCCTAATTAGCTTGTTAATAAGTGCCATTCCAATAGCACCCGTACTACCTGTAATGATTGCTCTATTCATATCATCTTCACCTATCTAATAATTCGCCCTGAACCATCACCGCCAGCCAGTTTAATTACGTCACTTTCTGTAACATGATTAAAATCGCCTTCTATACTATGTTTAAGACAACTTGCTGCAACAGCAAATTCAATGGCATCCTGATTTCCCATTTGATTTAAGCAAGCATAAATTATACCCGCTCCAAAAGAATCGCCGCCACCCACACGATCAACTATATGTATTTTGTATTCTTTACTAAAATAATAATTTTCATTATCATATAACATTCCCGCCCATATATTATCATTAGCTGACAAAGATGTTCTTAATGTTATAGCAACCTTACTAAACTGAAATTTATCAGCAAGTTGTTTTGCAACAAACATATAATCCCGTGCATTAATCTTTCCGTTTGAAACATCAGTACTCTTTGCTTTAATACCGAATACATCGTAAGCATCTTCTTCATTAGCAATACATATATCGACATATTTACATATATCACTCATTACTTCTCTTGCTTTTTCCTTTGACCAAAGTTTATTCCGATAATTTAAATCACAACTAATAGTAAGCCCCATTGTTTTGGCAATTTTACAAGCCTTAAGACATATTTTAGCTAAATTATCACTTAATGCCGGTGTTATACCCGTTAGATGAAACCATTCTGCATTTTCAAAAATTTTATACCAGTCAAATTCATCTATATCCTCCACCTGTTGCATCGATGAATTCAATCTATCATAAATTACATTAGATGCTCTTTGGCTTGCACCTTTTTCAAGATAATAAATACCTACTCTCTCTCCTCCACGAGAGATATATGAGGTATTTACTCCATATCTTCTTAATTCATTGACCGCAGCCTCACCGATAGCATGAGCCGGTAATTTGCTAACAAATGCCACACTTGTATTAAAATTAGCAAGAGATACTGCCACATTTGCTTCAGCTCCTCCATAAGATGCATCAAAACAATCTGCCTGAACAAATCTAAAATAATTTTTTGGAGCTAATCTGAGCATAATTTCTCCAAATGTAATGACCCTTGTCATATTCTCACCTTATCCCTTTATTATTTAACCTCTTCAATTTTGATACAATGTTGGTGTTATAAAATTAATATTAATCTTTTTCCCAATTTCTTTTAATTCTTTTGATATTAAATAATTACGTTTTTCTGATTCATTATCAAAGTTATAATCCAATACTTTATCATAGTAGTTTCCTATTATTTCATTGATATAACCATCCATTCCAGCAATATTTACATCTCTAATTCCAATTTCCAAAAGCAGCTTTAATAACATAATACCAGAATTATCAACTATATCTGAGTAGACAGAAGAAAAACTTGAATAACTCACTTTATAGTCATATTCATTAGTTTCTTTAATATTTGAAGTAATAATTCTTTTAACATCGTTTTTACTTGATAATTTTGAATATCTTCTCATATTACTGCTAAAAACATAATCACATCCAAAATTATCACTTATAAAGTTCGTACAGATAATTATAGGATTATTGGTCTTTATAAATTCCATAATTTGGTTTTCGTATTGTGAAAGGCTTCTTCCAGGTGCCAAAATTAAAATCATTCTTCCGTGCATCTTTTGTGATAGTTCTACGAGATCTTCTTTATCATCAATATAATTCTGTTGATACTGGAAATAAAAATCTTCCGCATCTCTTTTACTAAAAACTATTTTTTTTTCTTCAGGAATATTTCTTAAAAGTTCATTAAATGACTTAACTGTTAAGCTCTCTTTTTCAGCTAAATAGATAGCATAATTAGGATGGCACCCAGTTGTTGCAGATAAATAAAAAGGTAATGAATATCCCCAAAATCTTTCTTTATAAATATCTTGCAAATACTCATCCATTATTTCTAACATTGGTTCAATGCGATAGCATGTCCCAAAGTTCTCATTAAGATATTCAGCAAATAATTCAAGGTTCAGATTTCCTGCTCCCCTTCCCATACCAAATACACATGCATCTATACATAAATCTCGTTTCAAATTCATTTCAACAAGTGCTTCAGCATTGCCAAAAGCTTGCTGTAGATTATTATGGGCATGATATCCTAAAATAATAGACGGTTTAAGGTTGTTATCAGCAAGATACACCAATCTAAGAAATTGTTTGCGTTTAATCAATCCAAAACTATCCACAATAGATACAGCATAAGGATCCAACTTATTAAATAGCTCAATCGTTTCAATAAATTCTTTATCAGAATAGCTGTCTGTTCCTACAAATTGAACAAATAATTTATAACCAAGCTCTTGGATCAATTTACAATATTCAAACGCTTCATAAATTTTACTTTTCTTAAAAATAATACGAATACCGTCAATCGAAGTTCCATCATATGGACATATTTTACTTATTGGAACAACATCTCCCATATCTATCATCCCTACATATAGCATATGAGGTATTTTGGGTGATATCATCTTGGAAATACTATCAACATCAGGAAATACAGCTCTATCTCTTGAATATTCAGTTTCTTTAATAAATCCAATTTCAAATACTTCTATACCAGCTTGAGCAATTTTCTTACTAACACCTTTAATTGCTTCCTCACCGAACTTCCAATCATTAACATATCCACCATCTCTAAGTGTACAATCTAATAAAACAATTTTCCCCATATTCTCTCTTCTCTTTCTGTGATAAAACTTAACTATTCTATTTATACTTCAACCACAATTTCAACAATTGATATATCCATTTACTCTTATAAAAAATATGTTATTCCATAATTGGATCAATAATCATATTTTCGAGAAATTCTTTTTTACTTAGAAACGGTGCTAAATCCTCAAGTGGTGCAGATATCAATGTACCATCATCTAATCTTTTAGTAGCCGCCTTTGGTTCAAATTTTTGATCCTCATCAACCATAATTTCGCATACTACAGGTCCCTTTAAAGAAAGAACGTGATTGATTAAATCTCCCAACTCATCATTTTTATTAATGCAATAGTAAGAAACCCCATATGCTGAAGCTAATTTTGACATATCAGGAAAACTTAAATCTTCACTTTCAGGGCCAATACCAATAAGTGGCTTTTCAAAAAAATTATTCTGTGTTTGGCGAATGGAATGATAACCATTGTTATTAATTACAAATATTTTTATAGGCAATTGATGATGAGCAATTGTCTGTAACTCTTGTATATTCATTTGAATGCTTCCATCACCAGTTACGTTAATAATATCTTTCGAACTATCTGCAAAGCAGGCACCAATCGCTGCCGGCAAATCATATCCCATAGATGCAACTGCCGAATTTATTATAAAACGCTGGTCTTTTTTAATAACATAAGCATGACTACCAACAACACAAGCCGACCCATTACCTACTATAGTAATCTGTCCTTCCTGTAATCTCGTGCTTAATTCTTTGATAAAAGCATATACATTTGTCTTTTCTTTTTGTGTATAATGGCTAGGCATCACAACCGGATATCTTTCCTTCCATTTTCTGCACCTGCTTATCCATTCTTCATCATCAAATAATTTTCCGTTGGATAATGCCCTATCCAACTTTTGAAGTAAATCTTTCGCATCTGCCCATACTGGCATTTCCACATGTAATGTAGGTTTTTTCAATTCATTAGCATCAACATCATTCGCTATGACAAAAGCTTCTCTTGCCCATGTTTTATAATTATAGCCTACTTGACGAATACTCAGCCTGTTACCTATAGAAAATACCAAATCACTATTTTGTACAGCAAAATTACCAGGGCGATCTCCCATGATACCGCCTCTTCCAACATACAGAGGATGATTATCATATATCGCATCAATACTGTCCCACCCTGTTACAACTGGAATATTTAATTTCTCAACTACCTTTTTGAAATAGTCATAACCTCCTGATATTCGAATACCATTGCCCGCATATAAAATCGGTCGTTTGGCACCTTTTATCCTATTAATTATTTTATTTATTGTTTCATCATCTACTGCTGGAGGTAAAGTTGCAGAATATTCAGACCTATCGAAATCAGGATACAAGTCATCTGTTTCTATGACAGCTCCTTGAACATCTAATGGAATATCAAGCCAGCACGGACCTGGCCTACCTGTTTTTGCTATATAAAGTGCCTTTTGAAGAAAATATCTTATCTTTAGCGGATCAATAACCATTTCACAAAACTTTGTCATACATTCGACCGCTTTACAAATGTCAAACTCTTGATCGCCCATAGCTCTAATATCTAATCCTGACCATCTGGCAGTTGTATCGTATCTTACCTGTCCAGATAATACAAGCATTGGGATTGAATCAAGATAACCACCTAATACACCCGTAATAGCATTTGTTCCTCCCGGTCCAGTTGTTACGCATAACGCAGCTATTTTATTATGTATTCTCGCATAACTTTCAGAAGCAATTGCACATGCCTGCTCATGATGATTATAGATACATTTTAACCCTTTTTGATGACCAAGGCTATCATTTAGATGCATGGCACCACCGCCAGTTACAGTAAAGACATGTTCTATATCATTATCAACCAAAAATTGAGCAATATAATTTGATACTTTTATTTTCATAAGAAATCCCTCCAAAATAACGTGATTAAATATCTCTCTGCTTACGATTTTGATATGTGAATGTTTAATTTCCAATCTTAATATCAAAACTGATTAGTATTTGAAGTTATGTTTTTGCATCATAGCAATAAGTTCAAATTTAATAATTGAGTGTAAAATTAATTCCTTCCTATATTGTCAAGCCCTAATGCATTGATTTAAGAGCTTTCTTTAAATAATTACCCCTATAAAGAGAGTTAATAGTGATGAACAGCCATTGTATCCTGTGCTGAATAGCTAAAAAAACAGGTACAGCTTTATAATCATCCTCTTTATTCGCTTTATAAAGGCCATCCTTAACAAGATTTGCGATTAGTTTTGGATCCTTCGTATCATCTTTAAGCTGACCGTTATCTTCAATTCCCTTCGTCTGTTTTACACGTATGGGGTTCACCTGAACAACACTGATTCCATTTGAAATCATCCATGTGGCAAGACAGAACCGGCTCTAAGCTCAAGACTATCTGTTCTTTATTATGTGTGGCAGCCAGTTTCACTGCCCATTCCTTTGCACTCTGGAATCCCTCTAAACTGTTGCTGAATGGAAAAGCGGACTTGCTTAATTCTCTGCCTCTGGTGTCGACCGCTCTTACATAATTGGTTTCATTTCCTATATCGTATCCTAAAATAAGCATGTCATTACTGATAAATGAGACTTTCCTTTGGTTTCCAACTCATACCAATTTGAAGCTTTGAGATTGCTTTTTATATAGATTTATTACCAACTACCAGTCAGTAATAATCTAAATTTACCTTACCTGAGGTATTTTTTTCTGTCAATGTCTTGACCTATTTAAAGTATACAGGAAGCTTTCTTGAAAATCACTCTTATACCATCAAAGTAACTTTCAATACAGGATTGAATATTTCCAACTGAGCAAGTTCCATAATCAATCATACCAACAATGATTGCATCACCCTTGTCCACTTTTCTATAAATATTTTCCACGGATATAGTATTCGGCATAATACTCCTATTATAATCAAATATTCTACGTTCGTCTAAAAATCCAACTTCAATGAAATCAACTCTCGAGCTAACTAAACGTTCAAAAATACTAGTAATAGTATCAAGGCCAAATTCCCAATCATTAAGATAACCGCCATCACGAAGAGTGCAGTCCAGAAGCATTCGCTTGCCCATACATATTCTCCTTCATTTTTTATAATTTATATGAGCTATATAAAAATGACTTTTTAAAATATCAACTCAATTATTCCACTCATTACCGAAATGCCCAAAATTTATTCAATAAAAAATTTAATGGTATTGTAATACATAAATTAATTAACGGAGCTATCAGTTCTGAAATATGTAATATATGTACCCACAAAATTAAAAGCACAGTTCCTAAAACAAAAGTAAAAGAATACGAAGAGAAAACCTTTATGAAGGATTTAATGACTGACCTTTTCATCATATCTATATCATTTTTAAATACATACCTATTATTCCAATAATACGCGTTAATAACACTGATTATAAATGCAAGTGTATTTGACATAATATAATTTACACCACAAAATATACATAAATAATAGATAAATAACGATATTAGTGTATTTGATATTCCAACCAATCCAAACTTAATAAATTGTATAAATAACTTTATTAAATCTTTTTTGTCTCCCTTATATATGTTTTCAAAGAACTTCATAGTATTAATTCTCTCCATTACTTTCATTATTAAAATTAAGACGCTTCTCTTCTACTACTAAAGGGCGTTTCATTATTCTGGTATTCATTCCCATAATGTATTCACCAACTAAACCAATAAAGAATAACTGCATTGATCCCATTAAGAATATTCCAATAATTATAGGAGCTATGCCTATTGGAAAACTATC
Organism: Bacillota bacterium; assembly: GCA_023392995.1. GTDB lineage: Bacteria > Bacillota > Clostridia > Lachnospirales > Lachnospiraceae > Mobilitalea. The sequence goes on along the minus strand of JAEWMZ010000010.1, from coordinate 33,879 downwards.
CCAGTTTATCAGTTTCATGATCAAATAATATAACGCTACTAATAAGGATAACGCAGACATTAAAAATCCAATAATTGTGGCTATTCTGAGCCCAATTTTTGTATACGAGGTAAAACTTAACATAGCAGCATCATACAGCCGATACCAATTATTACTTGTCACACCAGCACGTCTTTTTGGTTGCTCATACTGAATATCTATTCTTTGTGGCCCCAGTTCAGCAACAATCCCACGAATAAAAGGAGTAGGATCATCTAACTTTCTTAGAACATCTATAAAGCTTTTATCATATAATCCGAATCCAGTAAAATGCTCTATTTGTTCAATATCTGAAAACTTTTTTATTGTTTTATAATAAATACTTCTTAAAAAATACTTTATTTTACTTTCTTTACTTGCAGTTTTAATTCCACATATAATCTTATAACCTTTTTCCCATTCATGAACAAAAGTGGGTATCAATTCAATAGGATCTTGAAAGTCTGCACAAATTGGAATTGTACAATCTCCGGTAGTATTAATTAAACCATAGTATGGCGAATTAAATTGTCCAAAATTTTTTGTATTAAAAATTGCTTTAATCTTTTTATTATTTTCACATAAATAGGTTAATAAAGTGCGAGTTTTATCTTGTGAACAATTATCAATAAACAATATCTCATAATCATATTCAGTAAGCTTCTCGGTAAATTCTTTAATAATCGCTTCACTAAGCGGAATTACATTTTCTTCTTCATTATAACATGGAACCATGATACTTATCTTTTTCACATTAATTACCTCTTAAATTATATTAAATGTTTAACCCTATGTGCGAGATATTATTGTAAGCATATTTCTATTGTCTCTGCCAAGTAGCCGCTTTAATTGTTTCAGCCATATAGTCAATCATTTCATCGGTCATACCGGGATATACTCCAATCCAAAATGTATCTTTCATAATTCGTTCGGTATTCACCAAATCACCTATTACTCGATAGCCTTGTCCTGTTCCTCTCATATCATCAAAACATGGCTGTTTAACGATATTACCTGCAAAAAGCATTCTAGTTTGAATTCCTTTATTTTCAAGATACTGTACAACAGCATTTTTATCTATTCCTTCTTTGCATGTGATTAGAAAACCAAACCAGCTAGGGTTAGAATTTTCGCATGGTTCAGGAAGAATAAATTTATCTTCTAGCTCTATTAAAGCCATTTTAAGGCGAGCAAAATTTTCCCTCCTTCTATCAACAAATGTAGGAAATTTCTTAAGCTGAGCACAGCCCACTGCAGCTTGCATTTCTGTGGCTTTTAAGTTATATCCAAAGTGTGAATATACATATTTATGATCATACCCAATTGGCAACTCACCATATTGCTTATCAAAACGGTGTCCACACAAATTATCTCTGCCTGAAGGACATATGCAATCTCTACCCCAGTCTCTAAATGACTTAACAATCTTGTTAAGTAATGGATTATTGGTATAAACCGCTCCACCTTCACCCATTGTCATATGATGAGGCGGATAAAAGCTAGATGTGCCAATATCCCCAATTGTTCCAGTTTGTCTTACCAAACCATCAATTGTATAAGTTGTGCCAAGTGCATCACAATTATCCTCAACTAACCAGAGATTGTACTTGTCACAGAATTTTTTTACAGCATATAAATCAAAAGGATTACCTAATGTATGCGCTATCATGACTGCCTTCGTTTTATTAGAAATGGCTGCTTCTAATTGCGTAACGTCAATATTATATTGGGGTATTGTAACATCAACAAATACGGGAATTGCACCATATTGAATGATTGAAGATACTGTAGTAGGAAATCCTGCCGCTACAGTTATAATCTCATCACCTCTTCTGATTCTTCTGTCACCGAGCAATGGAGAAGTTAATGCCATAAAAGCAAGTAGATTAGCAGAAGAGCCTGAATTTACAAGTGAGCAGTATTTAATATTTAAATATTGAGCAAATTCCCTCTCAAATTCATCAGCATAGCGACCAGCTGTAAGCCAGAATTCCAAAGAACTGTCTACAAGGTTCACCATCTCATCATGATCATAAACTCGAGACGCATATGGAATTCTATCTCCTACCTTATATTGGGGCTTCTTGTGAAATTTGTCACAATATTCTGCTACCAAACTTAATATTATATCTTTAGCCTGTTTTTCTGTCATATTATCCAACATATATTCATCCTCATCTTTTATATTATTTGAAAAAATCACTAATTTGCTTTTCCATAAGGCTATTTACATTACCATTACTATAATAACATTTTGACCATTCAACGGTTTTCTCAATTGCTGTTTCAACATTCCATCTCGGTTGCCATTGGAATGTTTCTTTCAATTTAGAACAATCCAACTTTAAAAAGTTAGCTTCATGAGGTCCTCCCATATAGCGATCTTCCCACGCAAGTGCTTCACCCCACTTTTCACAGAACAAATCAACCAGCGTTCCAGTTGTTATGCAATCTTTATCATCAGGTCCAACATTATAGTATCCCTCATATTTTTTGTCCTCTGTCTGCATTTGAGCTATCATTAAATATGCATAAAGAGGCTCTAAAACATGCTGGTAAGGCCTTGTAGAATGAGGATTTCGTACAATAATTGTCTCTCCTTTTTCAGCCGCACGAACACAATCAGGAACGATACGATCATTTGCAAAATCTCCTCCACCAATCACATTACCTGCTCTCGCTGTAGAAACTCTTACTGAATCGTCGCAAAAAAATGAATTCTTATATGAATGTGTTACTAGTTCAGAGCATGACTTACTATTGGAATATGGATCAAATCCATCTAATGGTTCATTTTCCCTATATCCCCACTCCCACTCGTTATTTTTATATACTTTATCTGTTGTCACATTAAGAACCGACTTAACACATGGATTCAATCTTACACATTCTAGGAGATTGACTGTGCCCATAACATTTGTTTCATAAGTATATACAGGATCTTTGTAGCTGTCTCTAACGATAGGCTGCGCAGCGAGGTGAAAAATCATCTCCGGTTGTACAAGTGAAAATGTCTTTAACAAGTCTTCTAAATTTCTGATATCACCGATAACCGAGTTCATTTTCTGATCAATTCCAATTACTTCAAAAAGGCTCGGTTTAGTTGGTATGGGTAAAGAAAATCCTGTCACGTTTGCTCCTGCCATAATTAATATTTGGGACAGCCAAGAACCTTTGAAACCTGTATGTCCTGTAATAAGTACTTTTTTCCCTTTATAGAAATTCAAATCCAACATTAATTATCCCACACTTTCCAAGGAGCTTTTCCAGTCCCCCACAAATCCTCTAGTTGCTGCTTTTCTCTCTGAGTATCCATGCACTGCCAAAATCCATCATGCTTAAAGGCCTTTAATTCACCCCTACTAGCCAATAATTCTAATGGTTTCTTTTCAAAAACAGTATCATCTCCCTCAACAAAGTCAAAAACCTGTGAATTTAGAACCATATAACCACCATTAATTCGCTCTCCGTCATCATCAGATTTTTCACGAAAAGAGTTAATCGTGTCGTCCTCCATTCCAAGGATTCCAAAGCGCTGACCAATAGCAACTGCAGTCATCGTAGCAATTTTGCCATGTGATTTATGATACTGAAGTAATTCATCAATTCTAATATCAGATACACCATCACCATATGTAAGCATGAAAGTTTCATCTCCGATATATTCTTTTACCCTTTTTATACGGCCACCAGTCATTGTATTCAATCCGGTATCCACTAAAGTGACTTTCCAAGGCTCAGCTACATTATTATGTATAATCATCTTATTTTCACTACCAAAGTCGAATGTTATATCACTATTATGTAAATAATAATCTGCAAAATACTCTTTGATAATATGTTGTTTATAGCCACAGCATATGATAAATTCATTAAATCCAAAATGCGAATATTCTTTCATTATATGCCATAAAATCGGTTTTTCACCTATTTCAATCATTGGCTTTGGTTTCAGATGGCTCTCCTCACTAATTCTTGTTCCATATCCTCCTGCTAAAATTACTACTTTCATATAATCTCCCTTCTCTTGTCTTTAGTTACCGTTAACAATCTCCATTAAATAACAAAGTTCTCGTACATCTGGTTCATTTTTATAAGAAAAATTATTGTCCAATCGAATTTTTACGATAGAATTTGGAATACTTTTTACTGGAATAGTAATTGAGGCTTCACCCATATCATAGTTACAATATTCGGTATTATTAATATAAAGCGTTCCAACATTCGCAGCATTTAGATCAAATATATTATTAATTTTAAGAATAAAATCTCCGCTTTTTGTGTACATACTGAATTCTGCATTTTTTAGAACCCAGTAATCCATATCATATCCATCTCTTTCCAGAATCTGACCATCACTATATTCAGAATTCAATACATAAGAAGTGATATCACTATATTGACATTCACTATTTTCTATTAACATAATCGAATTATTATTGATAAGATCATTGAATTCTTGAGTAGTATTTACGACATGTAAATCGATAGTTGACATGTCAAGACCTGAATTAAACTGCTGAAAATATCCTTCAGCTATTTCCTGTGTCATTTCACTGGTATCATTTAAGATGACTATACGCTTCTCCCATAAACTTTCTCCATATTTAGCGTATGTATTTTCGTACAATGAATTGCTATAACTCATTGTATTCCAGTAATATATATTTTTATAGTTCATTTTGTAGTAATTCTCTCTAGGAATAGAAACAATAAATATTAATATGAAAATAAAGAAAAAAAACTGTCTACTTTTCTTTGAGTTATAGATAACACTAACCATGTATCCTAAATACAACAGGAAAGCAGTATAAGAAACATAAACCCATCTCATTTCAACTCTAATCGTGATACTAGAACATAAAATACATAGCGCAATAAAAGACAAATACATAAATGTGTTATACAAGTATTCTACCCTGTTTGTTCTATCAGATATAATTATAATAATGAATTGTATAAGAATAATAAGTATACTGACTATTGTTATTCCAATAATCACATTAATATAAAATGAAGTAGAAAATAAGTCTACTCCGTTTAAGTATGTCGGACCTGCATTGATACCAAATAAATAGGCAATTTCAGATCCAAAGTAAATAAATATCTGCTTAATATTAAATGTGTTGTTAATGGCTGTCCCACCCGTACCTGCCAACACCTGTTCTTTTGTGAATAAGAAGCGTATTAAAAAGAATAAAATTACATTTAAGATTGGATATATCAAATTCATAATCGTTTTTCTTGTAATATATTTTTTAGTATCTTTTGATATAATAATACTAAATAACTCAGCCAAGAAAAAAATTGGAAATAATATAATATATCGCTCGTGAACATATGGAACAATAAAATAAAGAATTACTGCTATGACATAATTCGATTGCTTTTTCTCATTGAAATATTGTATAAGATTGTAAAGCATTAGAATCGATAAAATCAAAGCTGTTGCTTCCATTATACCAAACACTTGTGATATGTTATAATAAGAAAAATGTGATATAGTGAATAAACAACCAATACAAATACTAATTAAATTATTCTTTATAAGTTTATAAGCAATATAATACAATATTATCGCAATAATAAAACTATATGATAAATTAATAAAATCAAACCAGAAGAATTTATTACTCACTAGTTTAAAACAAATTAGTAATATAATATTAAGAATCGGTCTTATTTTTGCGGCTTCTGTATTTAAAATAAAATCGATACTTGTATTACTATGATATACCTGCCAAATACTTAAATCGTCTAAATACAAACATTCAACCTTAATCCATGCATTTGAAACATAGTTAAATATAAATATCAAAGCTATTCCCAACAAATACTGATACCTATGATTTAAATAATCTGTTATTTTTTTCATTCACATATTCCTAATCTTTCATTCGTATTTCGCACCATACCAAGGTAATTTTATATTGAGCATTAACCAAACATTTACATTCATTGCAAACAGAACATTATGTAAATAAATACATTATAGTCTTCTACTCAATATAACATTACTTGTTACGATTACAATTCCACTTTCAAATTTAATAAGCTCTGCATATCGCTTGTCAAAGTTATGTAATGATGATAGCTTAGCGAATCTTTTTAGCCTTCGTAGCTTTATCTTTTACTTTTTTCATTTAAAGGTTCCCAGTTAAAAAATTCATAAACCAACCAAAGTTTTTATTCATATATATTCCATTTTCACAGATGACCGTTGCCTGATTCAATCATTTAGTGTTTGATTTGTACCTACGGATAAATGAGGCAATTCTGTCATTATCCAATTACTATATGCACAATATAGAATGGACGCAAGAGAAATAATCCCCCTCATTAAGTCGCTGTTAATCAAAAAAAGTATACTCAAGCATCAAGCAAAGTGCATGGTAAATCGGTAAATGCAATTCTTGAATTTTGTAAGTTTCATCCTCGCCAACAACAATGGAAACTTCAGCCAGCTCCTTTAAATATCCTCCACTCTTCCCTGACAATGCAATAACTTTGAGTCCTTTCACTTTTGCAACCAGTGCACTTTGAATAACGTTTTCCGAATTACCTGACGTCGAGATTGCTAACAATACATCATCTTTTACACCGTATCCATAAACTTGCTGAGCAAAGGCTAATGTACCATCCACATCATTTAAATAAGCTGTACTTAATGCAGTATGATTATGAAGAGCAATTGCTGGTAAGGCTCCTTGTAAGTTATCCGATAATTTTCTCCCTCTTTTCTCATCTAATCTCAATAACTGCTCTGTCACATTACTCGGAATCTTCCTATGTAGTTTAAACCCTTTCATTAATTCACCGACGATATGATCTGCATCTGCTGAACTCCCACCATTTCCGGCAATCAAAAGCTTATTATTGCCACGATAACATTTCTCTAATATCTGATATGCCTGCCAAATATCTGTTTTACACCTAACTAAAACAGGATACCTATCAACCAAATCATCAAGAATCTCTGCAACGATTTGATAACTCATGATAATCTCCCTCACTTACTCTTTAAATTGAATATCACCCGATTTCAGAATATATGTTACAGCATCCAATATATCAATGGCATAATATTCCACCCCAATCTTACCACTTAATTCATCATATACGCTATGCCCATATCCTGTTGATACTAAAATTGTTCTAATTTGATAATTCAATCCGGCTTGTATATCACTGATATTATCACCAATCATCCATGAACGACCTTTATCAACCTGGTATAAAACCTCCGACTGCCGAAATAATCCTGTATTTGGTTTACGGCAATGACACTCCACTTTATAATCTCCTATTCCATTTGATGGATGATGCGGACAATAGAAAAACGAATCAATATATGCGTCATACTTACTTAAAACGGTATTAATATACTGATGAAGTTTGATTACATCCTCCTCAGTATAATATCCTCTTGCAATACCTGCCTGATTCGTAACAACGATTACCTTATAATTATTCCTGTTCAATAATCGTATCGCTTCTATGGCACCTGGGATAAACTGAAAATCCTCCTTACGAAACAGATAATTTTTTTCTACATTAATGGTTCCATCTCTATCTAAAAAAACTATTCTGTCCATAATTCACTCCTAAACATCAAAAAAATATTTTCCATCCGGTATGTTAATTTCAACCTTGTCATAATCCCATCTACTACTGTCAAAGCACCATGACTGAGCTCCCCGTAATTCGAAATTCCAGTCTGATAGCTGTCCTCCTACTTCTTCCATCCTCTTTGCAACAATATGTTTAATATTGTATGGACAATACATCAAAAGATATCCACCTCCGCCAGCTCCAAGTAATTTTCCTCCTAAAGCACCTGCTTTTTTTGCTTCTTCATATAGTTCATCAATTTTTGGATTCGTTATTTTGCTACTCATTCGCTTCTTACTTTGCCATCCATAATCTAACAGCTGCCCAAAATTATTCAGATTTCCTCTTAGTAATTCGTCCTTCATAGCATATGCTAATGCCTTTACTTCAGATATTGCTTCTACTGCATCTTTATTCTTATTGGTATAATTCTTCACCTGGTCATTGATGATATTCGCTGACACGTGAATATTTCCGGTATAACATAATAATAAATTATACTGTAACTCATTAATGACCTCTTTTTTAATTCTTAATGGATTTACAATCACATTATTTTTCCCATGGAATTCAATAAAATTAAAACCTCCAAAGGACGCAGCATATTGATCTTGATAGCCGCCAGTAATCTTTAAATCTATACGCTCGACTTCATATGCAAGATTTGCCAACGCATAGGAATCCACGATTGACCCTTTCCATTTTGCTAGAGCACTGAGCAAAGCTACCATAACAGTAGAGGAAGTGCCCAATCCAGATCCCGGAGGTGCATCACATTGCAAAAACACTTCGCATCCTTGATTTATATTCATAGCACGCAACGCTGCTTTTACCAAGTCCAACTTTCCATCATACACATAATTTTCACTAGTGTTATATTTAACAGTCATATCGAAATCCAATGAATGTACAGTAATCTCGTCTGTTTCTTTTGGAACTATTGAACAATATGCATATTTATTTATCGTACTGCCTAAAATCGCTCCACCATTTTCACTGCAAAATGGTTCTACATCCGTTCCTCCTCCACCAAAGCTAATTCTAAGCGGTGCTTTTCCACGAATTACCACTTAACAATACCCTCCTTTACATCATTTTCAAACTTATAATAATCATCAGGAACTCCAATATCGATAAAATACCCCTTTTCTTCAACGGCACCTATGATAGCATTTTTCTCTATTAACTTTGGAATCACATCGTTTTCAAGGGATACTTTTCCTTCTGGTATTTGAGATAGAACAGAAGTGTTCATCAAATAAACACCACCATTAATAGTCCCAGAGATTTGTTGCATAACCTTCTCATTGAACGCTCTCAACCTATTTCCTTCTGCTCTGGCTTGTCCATATCTTGATATGTCAGGCACATTACGTAATACAACAGTCATATCAGCTTTCAAACGTATATGAGTCTCATATAGATATCCGTAATCCATTTTATAATACGTGTCTGCATTTAACACATAAAATGTATCACCTGTAATTGATTCAGATGCATTTTTAATAGCACCTGCAGTCCCTAACTGGCTTTCTTCATATGAATAACTTATATTCATACCGATTTTTGCGCCATCTCCAAAATATTCTTCCACTATATTTGCTTTGTAGCCAACTGCAAAAATAATATCTTTAATGCCATTCATTTTTAAATCAACAAGCAAATACTCGAGAAATGGTTTCCCATTTATTAAAGCCATTGGCTTAGGTCTATCATTAACAACACTGCGTAATCTGGTTCCAAGTCCACCGGCTAGTAAAAGCGCTTGCATAACTCATTTCCTCTCTTTGTAGAATACTATCTAAAATCTTCTTCAATCACTTTCCAAACTTCATTGATGCCAAAATATTCCTGAATATATCTTTGTTCATTATCTGAATATTCCAACAAACGTTTTGTATCCGAGTATAATTCTACTACTATTCGAGCAAACTCTTCCTCATCATCAGCTATAGCGAAAACATTCGCAGCATTAACAAAACCCTCCGCACCACAGGAAGTCGTAATTATTGGTATACCATTGTAAATTGCCTCTACAACTTTTCCTTTTACCCCTGCACCAAATCTTAATGGCACTACAGCTATTCTACATGAAGAGTATAATACCTCAAGTTCCTCCTCTGTTACGAAGCCTTTCACGATAACACCCTCTTGATTAAGCTCTACTATTTCTCGGGGTGGATTGGAGCCAACAATATAAAAGTTAATATTCAATTCTTTTCGTATTAAAGGATATATTGAATTAATAAACCACAAAACCGCGTCAATGTTAGGAGTATGGCCAAATCCACCTACAAATAAAATACCCTCTCTTGATACCATATCTACATTTATCTGTTCTTTGAATTTATCATATACATATGCAGTAATTGCTTTAACTGCAATCTTAGAATCGATCTGATTAATTTCATTTATTTCAATATAGGAAGGGTAGTACGATACATCAACCTTTCTCATGATATCGATTTCCTTCTTCATCCATTCTTGAGACTCTTTTAATTTACCAGTATCCCCTGTCAATTCATATTCTCTTTTCAGGCGTAATGAATGAAAATCATGACCATAATAAATTAGTTTTATATTTGTTTCAGTTTTCAAAAAATCAACATACTTTGCTGTTATATGAGGGCGATTTAAGTAAACCACATGAATTTGCTCTTTATTCTGTTTCAGCCAATCAAATACGTGATTTGCATACCACGGTCCATACAAAACCTCAATTCCCATTTGCTGAAGAACCGTAGTATAAGGTTCACTTTTATAAAAATTATCTCCGATAAATTTAATTGCAAAACCCTTATTAAGAAACATCTTTAAGTATTGGAATGTTGTCTTCGAACCCGCATCTTTATCAAAAGTAGGAACATAGTGATCTATCACTACAATAATCTTTTTGTTTTGAGAACGCTCTCTCGCGCGAAATACATTCTCCGCATTTGGATAGTGGTTCTTTAACTCATCCTCCCATTTCTCTCTGAATTTAACATTATTTTCAATTTGATATTTCTTAATTCCCGAATTTACATTGTTGCCATTGGAGATTCCTTCAAAATGAATTACTTCAGACAATGGCTGATACATAACCTTATATCCATGCTTTCTAACTTCAAATGCTAGATCCGAATCTTCACAATATGCTGGTGCATATCGTTCATCAAATCCACTAATCTGCTTCCATAGAGAACTTCGAATCATAATAGCAGCACCAGATATATAATCTACCTCTTTAACATAATTAAACTCTGAGCTAGTTGGATTACCACTTCGTCCATAATTCCAGGCACTTCCATCATTCCATAAGATACCCCCAGCCTCCTGCAAGGTACCATCAGAAAAAATCAGTTTTGAACCTACCATTCCAATTGTTTCATCTATGTTCATTAAATCAATCAATGGCTGTAACCAATTAGCAAGTACCTGAGTATCATTATTTAAGAAGAATAAAAAGTCCCCCTTTGCCTTCGTAGCAGCATTATTACAATTTCGCAGAAACCCTAGATTTTCACTGTTATGTATTACTGTAATACCATGAATAAAATTACTAATATTCTTCGTCTCATCCGTCGAAACATCATCTGCAATAATAATCTCATAAGGGATATTATTTGTTTCGTTCAAAATTGATTTTAAACAGTTATATGTATAGTTCATCTGGTTATAGACTGGTATTATAATCGAAACTAAAGGTTTTTCAAATCCAGGAAATCTTAGCTGTTCAAATGTTACTTTATCTGGTATTTTATCCACTTGATACATTTTCTTTAGTCGTGCATTTTGTATTGGATGTAACATCCTATTTTTGCATCTACTTACAAATAATCTACGTCTCGTGCTTAAGGGAAACAGTGTTTCGTATATATTTCTTGGTAAGGTTATTATCCGTAGCCATAAACGATATAACCTTTTAGGAATTTTAATACTTCTTCTTCTAAGATCATTAATGATTATTTCTTTTTGGTTAATAATGTAATCTCTGTCATTAATCAACCTATTCAGATTATTAAATTCAGCATCTTTTTGATTTATAATAAAATCCTTGTCATTAATTAGCTTATTAAGATTATTAAATTCAGCATCCTTTTCATTTATAATAAAATTTTTGTCATTGATTAACTTTTTCAATTGATCAATAATTAAATCCTTTTCATTTATTTCTGTCTGAAATTCATTTAATACATTAGTAAGTTCGGTTTGAATATCTTGAATCTGTTGGTTCAACATCTTAAAGTGATTATCCTTACCCTCTATTTCGCTATCAAGTACTTTAATATGATTATTTCGATCTTCCTGTTCCATTTGTAACTGTGTAATGAACGATCTATTCATTTCAATTTCACTGTTTAGTTTTTGTATGTGGTTATTACGTTCTTCAACTTCGCCTTGCAGTTCAATGATTCTAAGATTTTTCATCTCATACTCATGCATTGAATTCAAATGTAACGAAGTCATAGATATTTCTGGTAACGAAACATTACTTGCAATACCAATAAAATATTTCCCCTCCAAGTTGTATTTCTCAGTATCTCTCAAATAGATCGCTTTTTTTACTTCTGCTTCATAACTATCAATAACACCGACCGTTTCAAAAAACTGATGATAAATTCTAATATTGTTAAATTCCGATTTCAAAAAATTTTCAAATTCATTTTTATAGAACTCTTTAATGTGAAATTCATTATGATAATTATAGAGATCAGAATAAATTTCTTTATTCGGTGTAGATATGATTAGAATTCCATCTTCTTTAAGAACTCTCCTTGCTTCAACAATAAAGTTCCATTGCAAATCCTCTGATATATGCTCTATGGTCTCAAAAGATATCAATATATCAACGCTCTTATCATCAATCGGTAATTTTTCAATAGAACCTTGCACATATTTTAAATTATCTCTTCGATATTTATTATTCGCACATTGAATCGCAGTGTAGTCAATATCAACACCAACTACACTCTTTGCACTTTGAGCTAATAAATTTGATCCATAACCGTCTCCACACGCTGCATCAACAACTACTTTATTTTCAACCATAGGTACAGCACTAAGATAACGTTGATAATGCTCAATATGCAATTGATAATCCTTTATTCCAGGAATAAATCTTTCGCCTGTAAAATGAGAAGCACTTTCCTTATCGTTTATATATTCCATTTTTCCCTCACCAAATCCTATAATTGTATTTCACTTATTACTCGCATTGAAAAACATCCAGTTCTCCCTTGTCAAGGTACAACAATCCAGGAAGATCCAGTTTTCTATTTGGAATCTTAAATATCCATGCATCATCTAACCAGCATAATTGGATATGACTTACTTGTTCACCTTCTGCAACTGCTGCTGATATTGTATAAACACCTTTGTTCAATGGAGGAACCTGAAATGAAAGACGAAATTCCATCCTTTCTTTTCCCAGCGGTAAATCAACTCCAATCATCTCATTATTAATATCAAATGATACATTACCAACTCTATCGCGAACCGTAATTCCAAATAGTGGTTTCTTCACTATTCTTTTGAACTCTACAACAGCAACAAAACAAGCTTTTTCACCTGGTTCAAGAATATCTTTCGTGCCATTAGATTCATTATTTATTAATCCACAGGAAACGATTATTGCATCTCCATTCCCATTAGGCTTGATACTTTCATCAATAGGTGGAAGGTAATTCGACTCTTTCCCCAAGGCAATCTGTGTATTTACCATTTTGGGTTCATCAAATTGATTTACCCATTTTTGAGCCATCTCATCATTTGACTTCTTTACTAAATACCCTTGGTAAAGTTTCAAAGCTTCATCAACATCGCCATCAAACATTAAAGACCCTTTTTCAAGCCATACAACTCGTTTACAAAATTTAGCTACGGCACTTGTATCATGTGTAACTAAAATAACCGTCTTGTTTTTCATTAATTCTTCCATTGCACGATAGCATTTTTGTTGAAATCGAATATCACCCACAGACAATGCCTCATCAACAATTAGGATATCCGGTTCAGAAAAAATCTGAGTAGCAAAAGCTAAACGAACAAACATACCACTTGAATAAGATTTAACAGGCTGATTAATAAATTCTCCAATGTCGGCAAATTCGATAATATCCTTTAAACGTTTATCCACTTCTTCCTTTGAATATCCCATCATGGTACCATTCAAATATATATTTTCAATTCCTGTATAATCTTGATTAAAACCAGCTCCCAATTCTAGTAACGCAGCAATCTTACCATGTGTTTCAACTTCCCCACTAGTTTGATTTAATACTCCAGTAATAATTTTGAGCATTGTTGACTTGCCCGAACCATTTGTACCAATAATTCCTATGCTTTCACCTTTCTTAATTGAAAAAGAAATATTATTCAATGCATAAAAATCTGTGTGGTAGGATTTCCGCAATGGACTAAAAGCTTCTTTTAAACGATCGCTTTGTTTTTCATATAATTTATATACTTTTGATATTTCCGAAACACGTAATGCAATATCACTCATGTCATCCTCCCACTAATTTATAGAATATCTGCAAAATGTGCCCTTAATCGCCTGAAAACAGTTGCTCCTATGATAAATATACTCATTGTCACTGCCCAATAATAATACGTTATAGGCCCCCTATCCCAAAATGGTATCCCATCTATCAAGCAGCTTCGGTATCCTACAATAATATAATAAATAGGATTCAATTTTAAAACTCTCATTACACTCTCCGACATCGTACCCGGATTCCAAAAAATAGGTGCAAGCCAGAAACCAATCTGCAATAATATATTAACTAACTGTGAAAAGTCTTTCAAAAAAACTGATACTGAGGATACAATCCAAGAAACTCCAATACTCAACACAAAAAGGCAAAAAGAATAGTATATAATGTTTAACCATGCCCATTCAATTGAATATCCATAAATTATATATATAAAAATCGTAAACAACATAAAAAAAAGATGTATACAAGTAGAAGATATCACCTTAACAATTGGCAATAAACTTGTTCTAAATTTAATTTTTTTAACTAAAAATGAATACTCATACAAACAGTTTGAAGATGATAAAACAGCATCATTAAAAAAAATCCACGGTATGTATCCCGCTACAAACCACACAATAAATTGTACATTGTTAACAGGTGAATTCCGGAAACCTACTTGAAACACATACCAAAAAACAAGAATTGTTACTAGTGGTTGAGCAAAGACCCACATGGTACCAAATAAAGCTCCAGAATTTCTTGACTTCAAATCATTTTTAACCAAATTAACCAAAAGTCCCCTATTATGATATATGTCCAACAAAAATCTCATAAACGATTTTATTTGCTCCATATAATAACCTCACCATCTTTAATAATATAAGAATAATCTTAAACTCGTACATTGCATTTAATATACTTTTAATACTTCCTTTATCTAATAATCGTAATCGAAATGATCTTATTCAAAATAGTTTATCTAATTCCACATGATAATGAAAAAGAAGTAATCTCTCTTTTTTATGATAGCCAGTAACATTCACCCAAATGGAATTAAGATATCTCCTTAACAAAACCAATAATATTATATAATTTATATACTTTTTGTAAATTAAAACGTAATTTTGTCGTACATATACAGATGTACGTTTATTCCAGCATAATACCATAAGTATCTTAGTAAATCTTTTCACAAAAACACTTAATTTCTTATATCATGCTCTCATAAATGTTTTTCATTATATAAGAAACAATCTTTTCATCGTAATTACTAATAGTTTTTTTATTAATTAATGCCATTTCATCTCTCATTCTTTTATTTTGTATCATTGTATTAATCCTTTCAGCAAATTGCTCGATATCCTTTGAATCAATCAAATATCCACCAACACAGTTTTCAATTAAATCTGTATTGCCACGAATGTAGGAACAAATAATTGGCAGCCCTGATGCCATAGCTTCCATCAATGCGACAGGCAATCCCTCTTGTAGTGATGGGAAAGCAAAAATATCTGCGATTGTGTAATAGTGTTTAATATCATTTCTATATCCCGGAAAAATAACTTTGACCTTTAGTTTATCTGCTAATTTTGCTAATTCTTTTTCTAATTTTCCTATTCCACATATGATATAAACAATATTATCATTATTCAATTTAGCTATAGCTTTAATAATAACTTTGTGGTTTTTTCGTTTACTCATTTCTCCCACTGATAATAGAACTATCGTGTCTTCCGAAATCCCCAGTTGTTTTCTTAATCCAACCCTAACTTCATTTGTTGTTTCATAATCAGCAACTGGTATTCCAACACCTGGTATATACACTATATTCTTGGCCGAAAATTTCTTCGCCCTTTCATAATCTTCTTGATTTATTGTGATGAGAACTTCAGTTGCACTTGCTAGTAAACGTTCTATCGGATAATAAAAGATCCAATTAATTAATGGAGCGCCTTTATAAAAATGAAATCCGTGTGCTGTATATATAGCTTTTATATTACATCGAACTGCTGCCAATCTGCCACATACTCCACCTATGGGAGAATGACAATGTATAAAATCATATTTTTCGCTAGTAATTAATGTTACTAACTGTTGGTATGCAAACCAATTTTGCTTCCAATTTGTTATTTTTCTTGAAAATTCAATATGATAGTGTTTTATACTCCTCTGATCCAACTCTTCTTGAAATTCTTTCAACCGCTTAATTGAACTGGTATTGCCACTACGAAAATTAGCAGCAACTTGAACATCATATCCCATTTCTTGAAGTAACTCAATATTTTTTCGATTAAACTGATCAATCATAGATGCAACTGATGCGATCATAAGCATTTTCTTCATAGATATTCCCTATGGCTTTCTTTCAGTTTGCTTTACAGACTCATGAAAATCATATATAGCATATTTGAGTTTGTATTCTGACATTTTTTTTTCATAAACTAATGAACCAAATACCTTCTTTGATATGTTATGAGGAACCATTATTATAAAAGGATTTAATATTTTTAATAGTTTTAGTTTTTTACCATTAACTTCTGCTATTGTCTTTACCAGATCAGAAGTACATACATATTCTTCGTTCTGTGGATAAAACACACCCGCTTCTTTATTATCTATCATATGTCGAACAAATTCGCAAAGATGATCAATATATAACATGCTTCTTTCATTATGTATGTTGGGAAAAAGAAATATTTTCTTTGCAAGATTTGATAGTTTCGAATAATTACCTTTTGATCCTTTCCCATAGATCATTGGCGGACGCAGAATAACGACGTGAAAATCCTCAGATTGAAGTGAGCGTATACCATCTTCCGCCAGTAACTTACTATCCCCATAAAAATTTGATGGCTGTGGAGTAGTATTTTCTGTAATAACCTTTATTCCATTCACTTCACTGCTTTCTCCATAAACAATAATACTACTCATAAACAGAAACTGCTTTACACCTTCACTTTTTGCTTTTCGCGCTAATTCTATCGTTAGATCACAATTTACATCATAGTAAAGTTCTTTTTTAATTCCAGCTTTTTTTACATTATCTACATGGGCAATTCCCGCAACATGAAATATGGCATCATAACCTGCAAATGATATGCTCTTCCATGCTAATCCTCTTGTGTCAATTGTATCAACAGAATATCCACCATTAAATTGCTCTAGCCATTGCTGAAAAGACGTCCCAATATAACTATTTTGTCCTGT
This sequence comes from Bacillota bacterium, assembly GCA_023392995.1. Taxonomy (GTDB): domain Bacteria; phylum Bacillota; class Clostridia; order Lachnospirales; family Lachnospiraceae; genus Mobilitalea. Next base: position 16,582 of record JAEWMZ010000010.1, on the reverse strand, counting down.
TATAAGTATTCTTTTCATTTATATACCCTTTCGTTCCCTGTTCAAAGCATTAATGTAAACTTCCATTTTGTCCTACCTCTTTTCCGCCTTTATCTTAATGCCCACATACAAGTCTCCAAAAAAACTACGCATTGTAAGATACCTATAATTTAAAATATCCCAGCATATCAAAGAGGTTATTTTCTCTTCTTCAAACAGTTTTAAGCGTTTTTTGCATACTTTGATTAAGCATTTTGCTAATTCATTTTTTTTCATATCATATACTTGCTTTTCTGCTATTTCCAAAAAAGATTCATAAGTATTTAATAGATTTTTCATTACTGAAATCCTCATCTCTTTACTGCTAGCAATATTCCTATTAGCAGAAGAACCAATGGAATTGTATTTATGCTGTCGATAGCTAGTAAGTACATTATCATACAGATACATTCCATCCCGCATAGCTGCTATTAAATTCAGCAACCAGTCATGAGCTGGAGTCTTCACTAAATCAATTTCAGATAATTGCATTACAATAGGTTGGCGAACCGCCATTGACATGCCTGGGTATCTAGGATGTATTACAAAATCTTTCCAATCTATTTTTTTTAATTTTTTATTATTTTTAAATTTTATATTACGAATATCATGAAAGATTTCACCTTCTTCGTCAATCAAATCATAAGCTGCTGATAATGTTAATATATTTGCATTTTGCTCAAACACTTGATACATACGCTCAATTTTATATGGATACCATATATCATCTTGATCTGATAAAAAAGTAATATCTCCACTTACTTTTTTAATCAAATTTAAAAAATTTTTTTCATATCCAATATTTTTTCTATTACTATATATATGTATTAGTTCCGGATATCTTATTTGGTAGGATTCTAATATACTCCATGTATTATCACTTGAACAATCGTCACAAATTAATATTTCATCAGGCATCAATGTTTGCTTTAATATTGAATCTAATTGCTCATTTAGAAACGCCTCTCCATTATAAGTTGCCATCACTACTGAAATTTTCATCATACTTTCCTTCATTTATTTAAAATTTATCATATAATAATCTGTCAGTAAAATATGACACTTGAAATAACTGTAATGGAATATTTCATCCTTACAAAAACGCTTTTTTGCTTTGATTGATATATTCATCGATATTCTCCTTGTCTTTCATTTCATCCTATATAGCAGTCCAACCTCATAGAGATTAATGTTTATTTACATGCATAAATAATTCACTCTCATATCATTCTTAATTAACAGTATCTGGTATATTACATGAAAAAGAACCTCACTATAGAATAATAACGATTTTCTATAAAAAGGTTCCTTCCGAATTTTCTTTGGAGTGCACTTTAAAAATTTTCTCACCGTAAGCCAACATTCTCTTTTTATAATTTTCTCGATACTCGTCTCGTTCATTCTCTGTCATTTTCATATATGCTCCATATTCAAAATCACATTTCTCTAACTTTGTTCCGCAATGAAGACAGATGGCGTCAGGTTTCCGGGATACCATCCTATAATTATAACATTCTGGACAAATATAAATCTTTAACAAGCTATATTTCCCCTCTCTATGCAGTTCTCTAATTTATGTCATTATACTACGGTTGGGTTAGATTGTAAATATCAAATCCTCGAATTTTGCTTTTTTATGTATATTTTTTGTAAAAACACTTATATTTTACACTATAAATTGCTTATTTCTGATAATCCATGATATAATATAGCAAGTGATAATGCAAGGTATATAATATAAAATTATTATTAACTTACCCAATTTGTCTAGAGAAAATGAATCTTTCAAAGATAGGACACAATCATGTTATCAAACAATGCTACTTTATCTTAAATATAACACTAAGTAGAGAAATAGTAAGCGTAATATTAGTTGTGTAGTATTTCGACTTGTAGAATGAAAGTGAGGTTTTAATTTGATGAAGAATCAAACTTTATATTTAGAATGTTATTCCGGTATCAGCGGAGACATGACCGTAGCTGCTCTTCTAGACCTAGGCGCAGATCAAAATGTCTTATTGGAGGGTCTTAAGAGCCTTAACGTGGAGGGTTATCAAATTAAAATTGGGCGTAGGATAAAAAATAGTATTGACGCCTGTGATTTTGACGTAATCCTAGAATATCCTGAAGATCATGAACATAGCCACGATCATTATAATGATCATAATCACGAACATAACCACGAACATAACCATGAACATAATTATGAACAGAATCACAAACATAACCACGAACAAAATCACGCGCTCGATAACGAGCACATCCAAGAACACAGTCATGCTCATAACAAGAAAACCACTCACCAAGATAAGCATCATCACCAGGATCACTCACATCGGCACGATAAATCTCACCACCACATTAAACCCAGCAGTCCACCTTTAGCCAAGTATACCAATCCCCATCTGGTTCTAGGCCATCACGAGCATCGCAATTTGATTGATATTAATGGCATTATTGATAATTCTTCTATTTCAGCCCGGGCAAAACAGCTTGCCAAGAAAATATTCCTCATTATTGCCGAAGCTGAAGCAAAAGCACATGCAAAGCCTTTGGAGGAAGTACATTTTCATGAGGTAGGCGCAATCGATTCCATTGTGGATATCGTCGCAGCAGCTATTTGCATTGACAATTTAAAAATAACAGATGTAATTGTATCAGAATTGTACGAAGGAATGGGTCAGATTATGTGCCAGCATGGGCTTCTTCCAATTCCTGTACCGGCGGTTGCAAACATTTCTTCCACGCATCAATTACGTCTTCATATCACTAACGTACAAGGTGAGCTGGTTACTCCTACTGGTGCGGCCATTGTGGCAGTTCTCAAAACCAAAGAGAGTTTACCGAAGGATTTTCATATTCACAAAATCGGTTTAGGAGCTGGTAAACGAAATTACTCAGGAGCAAGTGGCATTTTGCGTGCCATGTTAATCGAAGAACCGGAAGCATCTAATCTTGAAATAAAGACCTTTGTAGAAGAGTTGGAGAATAAATCCAAAGATAATATGCTAACAACAAGCAGTATTGCAGAAATAAATAATAGTAGCTCATGTACTACTCTATCCGGCTCTAATACTACTCTTCCTATCTTTAATACTATTCAGTCTGGATCCAGCACTACCCAGCTTAGCTCTACTACTGATCTACCTGGTTCCAGCACTACCCTGCTTCACTCTAGTAGTATGATAAATTCTACTTCCATCGATAAAGTATGGGTTCTGGAGGCGAATATAGATGATTGTACCGGCGAGGCATTGGCATTTACCATGGAGTTGCTATTTGACAATGGTGCCAAGGACGTCTACTATACTCCAATTTTTATGAAGAAGAGCCGTCCCGCCTATATGATTGGTATTATTTGTATCGAGGAACATATTCCTGTTATGGAACGCGTTCTCTTTACTCACACTACAACTATTGGAATACGCAGACATGAAGCTGTTCGTACTGTGCTCCCACGTGAAATCAGAATAATTACAACTCCTCACGGAGAGGCAAGAGTTAAGATCTGTTCTTATAATGACAACATCTTCTACTATCCGGAATACGAAGATGTGAAACGTCTTGCTCTATCCTCTGGTCAAGATTATTTATCCACTTACGAACTTATTAAGAGTCTGGCTAAGAGCAATATATAGTATATAAAACAACACAAAATAAAAGCAATCATAAAAATGACTTTAGCACTTTTATTTACGACCATAAGCTAAGTGAAATGCACCCCAAGCGGTAGAATTAATTATTCAAACCTTTTGAGGTGCATTTTTGTCGTTTTACTCAATCTATTACATTGTCACTCATTACTGGATGTGAAATGTTTTACATTTCATACTATTAATTTACCCAATATACTCACAAGCCGCCAAGCCTGCTATCGCTCCATCCGATGCAGCTGTCGCAAGCTGCCTGACGCTTTTCGTTCTGGTATCACCTGCAACAAAAACCCCTTGCGCATTGGTTCTACAATCCTCTTTACCAACAATATAACCGCTCTGATCCAGCTCGATTAAATTATTAAAGATTGAATTGTTCGGCACCTGACCGATTGCAATAAATAATCCGCTGATGGAAATTGTTTTCTCCTGGTCTGTCTTTGTATCCTTAACTACAACCCCTTCCAGAACCTCTTCTCCGATTAATTCGGTAATATTGGAATTAAGTACAAATTCAACATTTGATTTATTCTTTAGAGATTGAAGTAATCGCTCTTCTCCGCGGAAGATGTCCCTTCTATGAATAACATAAACTTTACTGCAGTAGGCCGACAAGAAGATCGCATCCTCTAACGCGGTGTTTCCGCCGCCATTCACAGCCACTGCTTTTCCTTTATAAAATGCACCATCACAAGTGGCACAATAAGAGATGCCTTTACCAATCAGTTCTTTTTCTTTCTCCAGCCCAAGAGGTCGATTCTTAGCACCGGTTGCCAAAATAATGGTTTTCGATAAATATTCACCACCCTCGGTAACAACCTTCTTCACATCCTCTTCTGCTTGTATTTTTATAACTTTTTCAAACTTGATCTCGGCTCCCAGGTCAATGGTTTGCTGATAAAGATTGGTAGCAAATTCGTATCCGGATACCTTTTTAATTCCGGGGTAATTTTCAATTTCAAGGGTATTGATAATTTGCCCTCCGTAATTCTCAGCCTCAAAAACCAGCACCTTTTTTCCGGCTCTTACTCCATAGATTGCAGCAGATAAACCTGCCGTACCCGCACCAACTATAATGATATCGTACATTATCTCACACCTTCCTATATCTCCAAATATTTTACATCAAGCATTTCTGATCATATCGACAATAGCGTTCTTTGGCTTAAGGCCAATTGATGTGGCTACTGCATTCCCTTCCTTAAATAATATTAGAGTAGGTATTGTCATTACTTTATACTTTCTGGCTAGTTCACCTTCTTCATCCACATTAACTTTGCAGACCTTTATATCTGTAATCTCTTCTGATATTTCATCTACGATCGGTGACAGCATCTTACATGGTCCACACCAAGGAGCCCAAAAATCTACCAATACTGTTTGGTTCGACTGCATAACCTCTGATTCATAATTATTTACATTTAACTCTGTTATTTTCATAGTATGCCATCCTTTCAAATTTTATTGAAGTTTTTATTAATTATCCTTCTTGAAACACTAATGTTATAAAATAATATAACTAACAAAGCTTTATATATGTTTTGTTAAATTATATTGTTTACAATTTATATGTATACAATACATCATTTATAAAAAATAGTCAAGTGCTATTTATTAAATTTCATCAATATTCTTCCAGAATTATCAGTATCTCCTCTTATAGTTTAAGATAATTAGAAAATCAATCCCCCCTTGACACATATCTATAGCAAGTATTTGTGAAACTCATTAACTGAAGCTATTGTATACACAACAGACACCTGTTTCGAAGCGGAAGCTAAGCCCAAAGGAAGCGTTGGAGCGAAGGAATAGTGTCTACTGTGTATACAGGATTGACCACAGGAACATTCACTCAGCATAGATCGTTTTAATAAAGTACACTTTATTTAATTTTTTTAAGTACATTGAATATATTTATAGTAAAGTAATACATTTGGAGGGTCTCTATGTGTATTTGAACAAGGATGATAGGAATAGATTAGTCACCTGCACTCTCTCGGAAAATGATTCGCGTTATATTAATCCTAATAGTATTCTAATGGAAGCCGGCTATAAAATCGAAGCATTTGCACAGGGAATTGACGCTCCAACCAGTATTCTCTTCACGGAAACAGGCGAGCTATTAATTGCTAATTCCGGCTATACCTCCGAGAAACCCAGCATATCCCGTTATGTAAATAGTGCTTTCGAAATTATAGCAGAAGATTTTTATACCCCATTAACAGGGATGAATCGACGTAATGAGGATCTTTATATTTCACACAAAGGAACCATTACTGTAATTAAAAAGAATGGATCCCGACAAGATATACTCCGAGGCTTACCAAGCTATGGTGATTACAGTAATAGCCGAGTTGATTTTGGAACAGATCGGAAAATGTATTTCGGCCAGGGGACAGCTACCAATTCCGGGGTTGTAGGTACTGATAATTTATGGGTATATGACTCCCCCTTATTTCACGATAATCCAGGCTATTTTGTTCTTCTGAATGGACAGAACTTTATTACCAAAAATATGTTGCTTTCCGTAAAGGAAAACACCTTTACCGGTGCTTTCTCTGCTTATGGAGAGGCCAACCTTCCTTTTGAGAAAAGAAGAGGAATAATAAAAGCCTCTGGAAGTGTCCTGAGAGCAAATATGGATGGTTCCGGGCTGGAGCTGGTTGCCTGGGGCTTAAGAAGTCCTGCCTATGTGAAATTTGACAGTGGAGGACGCCTTTTTGTATCCAATAATGGATTTGATATTCGTGGCAGCCGCCCAATCGCAAATGCCCCTGACGAATTTCTATTAATAAATGAGGGTTACTGGTATGGCTGGCCGGACTATGCAGGTGGCGAACCGGTTACTTTAGAGCGGTTCAAGCCCGATGGAGGAGTTCAGCCAGAGTTTCTGCTGGCTTGTCATCCAGGAATTCCAAATAGACCTTTTGCTACTTTTGCACCGGATTCAACCATCATAGGCTTTGATTTCAATCCCTATTCCTCTTTTGGTGTGGTTGGAAATGCCTATATTGCGGAATTTGGTAATGTAACTCCAAAAACATATGAATTAGCAGCGCTGCAATATCCTGCAGTGGGCCATAAAATTTCAAAACTAGATATAAAGACCGGAAGTGTCTCAACCTTCGCAATTAACCGCTCCGGCTTTCCGAGCAGTATTACGAATGAAGGGGGATTTGGCAGACCGGCTGACATAGCTTTTGGTCCGGATCAGGCAATGTATATTGTTGACATGGGAATAAGCGCTAAGGATAATTTAAACCATATCTTACCGAATACCGGTGTGATCTGGAGGGTAACGAGGGAATAAACGATAAATTTATGCCACTCGTTACATATCCCTTGCATTTGTATTTACTTGTTTTTTGCAACAATTCAATACTTATATTAATTAAGGACGATCCTTGCACTGGCCTTAATAATAGCCTTATCATTTTCTGTACCGATAAGGCTTTGGCAGCATGCGACCACAGCTGGAAGCTTATCCTACATCGACATACCATCATACTTAGTACTGTGCTGCACATAGATAGCATAGTAAAAGATATTAATAATCGCTATGGTTATGCATGCCTGAAATGCGGTGGGTGGTACCAGGATGATGTAACAGTAAGTTCCGTTCACACCTTATATCAACAATTTATATTTAGCTCTGATTCTTGTCAGGGCTAATGTTTTATGTAATAAAAAACTACCAACCGAATATGATATGATAGCCGGAAGTAAAATCAAATAAACTTGAGAGCATAAAATGCAATTTTTTCATGATCCATGAGTGAACACTTTTTTGAACAATCTTTACATTTTTTATTCCTAAGTTTCTTTTTTAGTTTTTTAAGATCCTTTTCGTATGCTTTAAAATCATCTAAGATGGTAAATTCTTTTCTAATTAATTCAGCTATATGCTCTTGAGCACAACACAAGTATACTTTGTCTTTTGGTAATTGTTCTTTAAGCTTTGATAACTCTCTTAAAAATTCAAATTGCGGACATTTATCTTTTGATCTGCCGCGACTTATATTCTGATTTATCCAAATATACTTTGTGCTAATTTTACTGTAAGAAATAGTGAAATACTTATATTTAAATCTCCTTTTTAGAGAAAGCAAAATCATTATCGCAAGACATATATAACAAATTCCCACTATGTAATATAAAATTGCAAAATCCCAAAAAATGATTAAAAAAAATGAAATGATAATTGGAATTACAAAAATTGCTCCAATCATTGTTTCTGTGCTGTTATTATATAACATGGCTTTAAAACGTATCATAAGTATCCCCTTCCAATTTTATAACATATTACTATACTTACTATCAATATTCAATTGTCAATATACTTAGTTATCTATCAGTTTTAGTGCAACAAAAACCTACCATCCTTATACTGATAGTTGATAGGCGTTAACCTATTCCTTATTGAATTTATTCAATATTTAATTTGCTATTTGTTTGTTTATTTACTTAGTCTGTCCGAAAGGCATTTCAATTCTTCGTAAATGTCTTTCTGTAAAGCTGACATGCAAATTGCAATAAAAAAGAAGGTAACAGCGAGTCCTAAGAATAGAAGCATAAAAACAGAAGCAAACGGAAAATTAAATAGAACATCACTTCCGCCCTTAAAAAGACTCACGATTGCAGCTAAAAAAAATATTGCGCTAAAGACATATGCCACAAACCTCAACTTTTTAAATCTCGATAACTCAAACATAGACGACCTCCATAAAAAATAATTTTCAGTTAGCACTCAAAAGCTACAGCGAATCATTAATTATATTATACCACCACGGAAAGATTATCTCTACCCGTTTACTTAAGTAATGCTATCAACTATCAATATTCCGTTTTCAATGTATCTAATGAACTAAATCATTATTTTGAATATTAATTTACTTGATTGCTAACACTACTAAAATCTGAAAGGAAGGAGTATCTACCATGAATAGCAAAGACACATCCTCAAAGAAACAGGGTAAAAGTAGTGTTACAAACAATAATATTAGTGATAAAAATGTAACTCATACCGATCATCGGTCTAAGACTAAATCTAATAGTTTAACAAATAGTGATTCTGAAAAGTCTGGAGCCACCGAAAGCAAAAGACCTTCATCAGGTAATATAAGGGGAGTTTAGGCTTCCCTTTTATATTACTTAATTATCCTTCTCTGCTTCTTCGACACATTGGTTCCTCCGATGCAAATTTATGGCTCTTAACACAGTAATGGAGCGGGATTCGGAGAATTCCACCCCAACGCTTGACAAAGGGTTATTTTTACAAAGATCTACTTTAAAAATCGCATGAAAAAAACCATCTTCAAGGATCTCACAATCTCTTGAAAATGGCTTATTCACTAACTTTTCTCACTGTTTATCTTTTAGCAGCTCGTACGGGAATCGAACCCGTGTTTCCGCCGTGAGAGGGCGGCGTCTTGACCCCTTGACCAACGAGCCATCAGGAACAATATCTATAATACACCATACAGAAACAAAAAGCAAGTACTTTTTCATATTTTTTTCATATTTTTTAAATTGTTTTGTCAATTGACACATTTTTATAATTATAGGTTATATTTTCCATTCCAGTTACAAATCTCAATACGAAAGTAAGGGGCTGCCCACGTACCCATTTCACCCGCCAATTGCCGTACCATATCCAGACAATTACCATACCAATCATCGATCAAAAGCACAGCAAAAAGACTACGTTAGGTCAACCTCTTACTTTACCTATCACTTCAAAAATATAACTATAATACTTACAAGCATTATAATTTAATTAATACCTGCAATTAATATCTACATTTAATACCTGCAATCCAACACCTGCAATTCATTACCTGCAATTCATTACCTGCAACTTCATTACCTGCACTTCATTATCTGCAATTCATTATCTGCAACTCATTACCTGCACTTCATTACCTACAACTCATTACCTGCAATTCATTACCTGCAATTCATTACCTGCACTTCATTACCTGCAACTCATTACCTACAATACATTATCTTCAATATATTATCTTCAATACATTATCTTCAATATATTACCTACAATCCATCACATAAATAAATCACTCACTCATTAATATCCTGCCAACCCCAAATCTCGCTCAAAAACCTCTCTGTCTGTTCTGATAACACAACATCCTTCTCTTCTATCCGAAAAAGTCCATCAACGACATCTGGTTCGAAGCTGGCAGATCGCCTAACAGTCCCATCTTCGCCATATTATCAACGACTGTTGAACTGACCTTACAGCGAACCTTAAAATCATCTCTTGATAGGAACATACCCTGCTTCGCTGCTTCTACCACCGCATCTGCCGCCTTATCTCCCAAACCATCAATGGTACTTAAGGATGGCATCAATTTTCCATCTACGATCTGGAAATCATGTGCCATTGCGGTATAGATATCAATGGGCAGGAAGGTAAAGCCGCGGGCATACATTTCCTGTACAATACGCATATCCTTAAAGGTATCCTGCTCCTTTTTGGTTAAGATATTGCTTCTGCGCTTGTAGTCGGCCATATGCATTTCCAGCTTCTCTTTTCCAAGGCACATAAGCTCATAGTTAAAGGCTGAGGCACGAATGGAGAAATAGGCCGCATAATAGGCCAATGGATAGTATACCTTAAAATACGCAATTCGAAAGGCCATCATAACATAGGCTGCCGCATGCGCCTTCGGGAACATGTACTTAATCTGCTTACAGGACCAGATATACCAGTCAGGTACCCCTGCCGCTTTCATCGCCTCTTCCATCTCTGGTGTCAGACCCTTTCCTTTACGAACACTTTCCATGATCTTAAAGGACTGTCCAGGCTCCACCCCTGTCGCTATCAAGTAGATCATAATATCATCACGGGTACAGATTGCAGTTGTCAGAGTACAGGTTCCACTTTGAATTAAGGTCTGAGCATTGTTCAGCCATACGTCCGTACCATGGGATAATCCAGAGATACGAACCAGGTCGGAAAAGGATTTTGGCTTTGTATCCTTAACCATCTGCATAACAAAGTCTGTTCCAAACTCCGGTATACCAAGACATCCCAGCTCACAGCCGTCCAAATCCTTCGGTGTTACCCCCAGCGCACTGGTATCCCGGAACAGGCTTAATACCTTTTGCTCATCCAATTGAATCTGTTTTGCATCAATTCCTGTGATATCCTCCAATTTACGAATCATGGTAGGATCGTCGTGTCCCAGAATATCCAGCTTAAGTAAATTATGATCAATGGAATGGTAATCGAAATGCGTAGTAATCGTGCTCGTTGTCATATCGTTGGCAGGACGCTGAACCGGGGTGAAGGAATAGATATTCTCACCATGAGGCATAACTACGATTCCACCGGGATGCTGCCCGGTCGTTCGGCGGACACCTACCAGACCGCCAACCACACGATCTATTTCTACATTACGCTTATGTATTCCTCGCTCCTCGAAATAATTCTTTACATAACCAAAGGCTGTTTTATCCGCCAGGGTTCCGATGGTTCCGGCTCGGAAGGTATGTCCCTTCCCAAAAAGAACCTCCGTATACTCATGCGCCTTACTTTGATATTCACCGGAGAAGTTAAGATCGATATCCGGTTCCTTGTCTCCGTAGAAACCCAGGAAGGTTTCAAAGGGAATGTCATGGCCATCCTTGATTAAAGGCTGCCCGCATTCCGGGCAGGCTCGGTCAGGCATATCACAGCCAGAGCTGCCACCGTATTTTTTAACCTCCTCCGAGGTAAAGTCCGAGAAATGACAATGGGCACAGTAATAATGGGGTGCTAAGGGATTTACCTCAGTAATACCTGCCATCGTTGCTACAAAGGAGGAACCAACAGAGCCTCGGGAGCCTACGAGATAGCCGTCTTCATTTGATTTCCACACCAGCTTCTGGGCAATAATATACATAACCGCAAAACCATTGTTTATAATGGATTTTAATTCATGCTCCAGGCGGGCTTCCACCTGCTCCGGCAATTTTTCGCCGTACATGGAATGTGCCTTATCATAGCATATGGTTCTTAAATTCTCTTCTGAATTAGGCAGCACCGGAGGGCACTTGTCCGGTCGCACCGGCGATATTTTCTCAATCCTGTCCGCGATTAAGTTTGTATTTGTAATCACAACTTCCTCTGCCTTTGCTCTGCCCAGATAAGCGAATTCCTCCAGCATCTCCTCTGTGGTGCGAAAGTACAGTGCAGCTTGATCATCCGCATCCTTAAAGCCTTTTCCTGCTAAGATAATTCGTCTGTATATTTCATCCTCCGGATCCAGGAAATGAACATCACAGGTTGCAACTACCGGCTTATGATATTCCTCTCCCAGAGCAACTATCTTACGATTTAATTCCATCAGATCTTCCCGGGTATTGATATCCTTCTCTTTTTCACTGCGAATCATGAATTCATTATTACATAAGGGTTGGATTTCCAGATAATCGTAGAAATTCACCAGCCGAGCTATCTGCTCCGGGGACTTGTTGCCAAGGATCGCCTGGAATACTTCACCCGCCTCACAGGCAGACCCCAGCAGGATTCCCTCCCTGCATTCCATTAGCAGGCTTTTGGGTATCTTTGGTCGCTTATTAAAATATTCAATGTGGGATAAGGACACCATCTTATATAAATTAACGCGCCCAACATCATTACTGGCCAATAGGATGGCATGGTAGGCCGGCAGCTTACGAATCGCCTCCTTGGATAGCTTTCCAAGCTTGTCAATTTCATCAACCTTATTAATCTCCCGTTCCTTTAACATAACACAGAATTTCATGAAAATTTCTGAAGTAGCACCAGCATCATCCACCGCCCGATGATGATTTTCAAGGGATATATTAAGTGCCTTCGCAACGGTATTCAACTTATAACGATTTAAGTCAGGGAGCAGTATTCTGGCCAAACCGACCGTATCAATAACCGTAAAATCCGTCTGAATTCCCTGACGCTCTGCGTTCTTTTGAATAAAGCCCACATCAAAGGAGGCATTATGCGCCACCAGGCTGCAGCCTTCACAAAAAGCAAGAAACTCCGGCAGTGCCTCCTCGATCTTAGGTGCTCCGATTACCATATCATCCTTAATATGTGTTAATTGCTCAATCTCGTAGGGGATTGGTACCTCTGGATTGATAAAGGTACTATATCGATCTGCGATCTCTCCGTTAATTACCTTAACGGCACCAATTTCTATGATCTTATCTTTATTCTGACTAAAGCCGGTGGTCTCTATGTCAAATACGACAAATGGATCATCCAGGCTTTGATCTCCCGGATTTGTTACCACTTCCTTAATATCATCAACCAGATAGGCTTCCATTCCATAAATGATTTTGAAATCCTTGGCTCTTTTTTGTTCTGCTTCCTCCTTATAAGCTTTGGGATTTAAGGTATGGTTTGCTTCCGGGAAAGATTGAACTACGCCATGATCTGTAATGGCAACTGCTGTATGTCCCCATTGAAAGGCACGCTTAATTAACGTTTTTACATCCACTACAGAGTCCATGTCACTCATCATCGTATGTGCATGGAGCTCAACACGCTTTACCTGCGCATTGTCACTTCTGGATTGGGTAAAATCACTGATGGTTCGAATACCCACCACTGAACCAATGGTGATATCTCTTTCATAGTTATCCATCTGGGCGATGCCCTTGAGCTGATAGAAGCTCCCTGGCTTTAATACAGAATTGATCTCATCCACTTCAATTGTTTTTGCATACAATTTCACTTTGATGGAATCCGTAAAGTCTGTGATGATAAAGGTAATAATACTCTTATCATTACCGATGGTTCTGGACTCCGGTTTAATCAATTTACCGCGAATTATTACCTCTCCGATCTCTCCGATAATATCACAAATCTGCATGGAGCTTCCTTCAAAATTACGTCCGTATATAATGGAAGGATCCGTCGGAAGCTTACGATAGCCTGATCTTGCCTTATCGTACACGCTTTTACCACCGGTTTTTGCCGAAGAATCAAACTTTGATCCATTGTCCGGTTTTCCGGCAGGCGCTTTCGCTGTAGGTGTGCGTTCTACTCCTGTAGATCCATGGTTACCCTGAGCTGCCGGCGCTGCACTTCCCTTACTTTCATCCGCTTTCACGGTTTTATCGGCTGTATCAGATAAATTCCCACTTCCTGCAGCTACACTTGCTCCAGCTGAACCTTGTATATCCGACATTATCCCTTCCCCCTCAGACGTAGCAACAACATAGCCTTCCTCCTGTGCTTCCTTTTCTGACATTTTCAGCATCTGTTTCCGATATTCCAGCTCATGATCTTCTTCATCCGTCTTCGGTTCAACAAATTCCAAAGACACTCTGACCGTGTAGTCAAAACGCTCCTGAAATAAGGTTTCCAAATAATCCTTCAGCTTCGACATCTTCTCCTTGGCAACACAGCTGTCGGTAACACGAACCTTTATCATCGTCTCTTCCACAAGCACCTCAGCGCTCTGGAAGATATGATGGGTAACAACGCTTTCTTCCTTTAATTCCTCAAGGATACTGTCACGATAAATAGGAAAGAGATTTACCAAATTATACTGAGCCGATAGCTCAAACTGTGGTTTTAGTATAGCTTTCTTGCCTGTATGTAAAAAAAGCTGCCGGTTCAGCAGTTCTTCCATCTTTCTGATTTGTATTCTGCTGATCAGCCTGGTACTTCGTATGCAGATATAGAGATTATTGTTCTGCCTCGAGGCCATTACTTTCAGAACATCCACTTCACCATAAAGACCCTGTAATTCCTGATCGGCAGTTAACTGATCAAAGGTATCAAAAAATAACATAATTCCATTCTCCTTTCGAACGGATACTTCTTAGAAGCTACAAACTCAAAATATAAGAACCCTATTGTTTTATAATTACAAAGAATATATTTCTAAAATTATTCTTTCCAATTCAAAAGTTCTTCTCTTAAAACTTCCAGCAGCTGATCCTCCGGAACCTTGCGAATAATCTCGCCCTTTTTCATCAAAAGACCCTCGCCTCTTCCTCCGGCAATTCCTATATCTGCTTCTCTGGCTTCTCCAGGCCCATTTACCGCACATCCCATAACCGCTACCTTGATATCCAGATCCAGATCCGAAACCATGGATTCTACATCTGTAGCAAGCTTGATTAAGTCGATTTGAGTCCTTCCGCAGGTTGGACAGGAGACCACCTCCACGCCGCCCTTGCGAAGTCCCAGAGTTTTTAATATAATTTTTGCAGAACGAATCTCTTCCACTGGATCACCGGTTAAAGATACCCGGATCGTATCACCGATTCCCTGATACAGAATCACTCCCAGACCCAAAGCTGACTTGATATTTCCCGCATTCACTGTTCCGGCTTCTGTAATTCCCACATGCAAAGGATAGGTGGTTTGGGAGGCAATCAGCTCATGCGCCTGGATGCACATCATAACATCCGAGGATTTAATACTGATGACCAGCTGATCATAATCCATATCCTCTATTCGCTTCACCTTTTCCAACGCGCTTTCCACTAAGCCTTTTGCAGTAACCCGTCCATATTTTGCAATGAGATCCTTTTCCAGGGAGCCGCTGTTAACTCCCACACGAATAGGGATCTTACGCTCCTTCGCTACCGTAACAACAGCTCTGAGCTTTTCATCATTCCCGATATTGCCTGGATTAATGCGAATTTTATCCGCACCATGCTCCATTGCTGCAATTGCCAGCCGATAATCAAAATGAATATCCGCAACCAGGGGTATTGTTATATTCTTCTTAATCTCTTCCAGAGCAACCGCCGCTTCCTGGCTGGGCACGGTACACCGAACAATCTCACAACCAGCACTCGTCAATCGGTGGATCTGTTCGATTGTTCCCTTAACATCTTCTGTCCTTGTATTTGTCATAGATTGGATCAAAACCGGATTACCACCGCCGATTACTCTATCACCAATTCGAATTACCTTTGTATTCTCACGAAACATGAGACCACATCCTTTCGTAAAATAAATCTTGGTCAAATTCTATCACTTATCATTCTTTTAACACCATTCGTATATTGAGTTTCAAATAAATGTTATTTCAATTATGATATATCATATCATCTTATCTAAGAAAAACATATTATATACTTTTTCTTAATTCATATCTCTTAATTCATATCTCTTAACAAAACGAAATAATTTCTTCAAAATTAACTCCCTTTTTTTGCAGCTTTGTAGTTTCGAATATTTGTCTTATCCAATATCTTTTCGATGCAATATCAAATATAGAATTATCACTTTTCTATTCTCATACATTTTCTAGCATATTGATACCTATATCCCATCTGCCAGGCGTACCATACTCATTTAGCAAGATCGGCCTCCCGAGGGTGTCCATGCTTGGTCAAGACTCAGTAAGAATGCTGTTTCATTGGACAGCATTCTTACATGCACTGCGGCTTGTAAGAAGCAACCCGAAAAGAGGATAAGGCGCAGTCTAAAACAAGTATGGTGCACCCTGGCAGATGAACACAACCTAACTCTAAGTTAAACAATTCATTCAAATGCCCTTGCTCTATCCAAATATATTCCTGATATCATTAAACAATACAAATACCATCAAAGCCATTAGCAGCGCCATACCAATCATATGAACCATTGCTTCCTTCTCCTTAGGCACAGGCTTACGGAAAATAGCTTCAATCAGAATAAATACCAATCGGCCTCCATCAAGTGCCGGAAAAGGCAGTAAGTTCATTACACCAAGATTCGCACTGATCATTATACTGAATTCAATGAGAGAAAGAACGGTAATACCAATACCATAATCCTTTGTTTCTGTTACAATATCATCCACATAATTTACAATACCCACAGGACCTGCAATTTCATTCAGATGTGCTTTCCCGGAGATCAGATATAATACACTCTTTAAGGTGTTCACAATATTCAGCTTAACCTCATAAAAGCTATA
>JAEWMZ010000464.1 GCA_023392995.1 Bacillota bacterium | reverse complement strand
TGTGTCTATAATTTAACACATGAATATTATGGATTTCCAGTATTTCTCATTTAATGGTTATTTAACTCTTTTATCGGTAAAATTTATTCTTTTACAGGTAGAATTACGGTAACTTGAAATTCATTTTCTTTTATATCAATTTGAAATAGACCATTGTTTTTTTCCACCAACTTCTTAACATTTCTAAGTCCGATACCATGATTAGACTTGTCCTCCTTTAATGTTCCAGGTAGTCCATCAATCATAGTAAAGTGGTTCTTACTAAAACTATTAATTATTACTATCTTAAGATTTCTAATTGTAGAATTCATTCGAATGTTCAAATACCTGTTACCTGCTATCTGATTATTCAATGCTTCAATAGCATTCTGAATTGGATTAGAAATGATGGAGCATAACTCTACCTCATTAATCTGCAAGTTGCAATGACATCGACCAGATATTGTCACCTCAATATCTTCTATTAATTGCTGTATGTAATAATTAAGTATGGCATCCAAAATCTCGTTTCCTACGGTATAATTTTTTTTCTGAATTTGAGATATGGCTATTTGCATTTGTTCGATGTATTTATTCGCATCAACAAGATTTTCACTCCGAATCATCTCTTGCAGACATATAATGTGATTGCTAATATCATGGCGAAAATCTCTTGTTTCATCTTCTTTGGCAAGCATAACTTCATAATTATTCTTCTGTGAATTCCTTAACAGATTTTCCATCTCCAATAAATACTTGTAATTTTCATTTGCATTCTTAACATAGATGATAAAAAGCCCCAGAATCACAATCCCCATATAAGCTACTATTGTTAATGTATCACAGACTACTGAGAATCTCTTGCTATTCACATATGGTTCCGCATATTGAAGGGCTGATATTACTAAAACTAAAGCAATAGACATAATCCCCATAGCAATCATGACCAACGAATTAAGGTGATTTCTTTGTAGTTTCAATTTTTTACGTTTTATGAGTCCTATAACCAGGTATATCATTAAGAGTAGTATATTTGCTAGAACAAACTCTTTCTCAACCGCTATTGAGTTATATAACTTGGATGTGACAATATTTATGATTGCTTCGACTATTTCTTCAGAACATCCAATAATTAATATACTCTTTACAATAACAAAAAACTTTTGCTTTATTGATCCTTCCAATAATATCCACAAAATCAGTAGAGTACTTACATGAACGTAAATCATATTCGTATATGACAGCTCCAGTTGATAATAAATCCATGAACACAGACCAAGTATTGTTATCCCTCCTGGAAGATATCTTATCTTTTGATTAAATAGCACATTAATACCTACACAATAAACAAAAACTTGCAGAAAGATGATAATTATCACGGTTGTCATTCTATCCTCCATAATTAACGTCAAAATTAATAAACATTCTTTCAAAGTCCTTGCGTTTTCTTCTGGATATAGGAAGTCGCATTCCATCTATATTAATCATTGAATTTTTATAGGAGTCAATAAAATTCATATTAATAATATATTGCTTATGAATTCGAACAAATAATCTATTATCTAATAGTTCTTCAATTTCATTTAAAGATAGATCTCTGCGAAAACACTTATCATCCATTATTGCTTCCGTATATCCATTAAAAGCTTTAAAATATTTAATATTCTTTTGAGGTATTTCATATGGAATACGATTAAAGTACAACTGAATCGCTTCTTCTCCTATTTTCATTTTTATAAGTGCTTCTAAAGCCTCCTCAATCTCCGTACTACTATATGGCTTTGTTACAAATCGAAATGCATTTATCTTAAATGAGTCTTTGAATCGATCCACTCTACCTGTTGCCATAATTATCTTGCAGCTTGGATTTATTTTCATTATCGCTCTTCCTACTTCAAAACCATCCATTAAGGGCATTTCAATATCTAAAAATACAGCCTCAAGTTCTTCCACTCTTTCGATCAAGCTTACACCCGATAAAAAGGTTATTATTTCTGCCTTTATTCCAACTTTATCCATGCTTCGTTTTACAAACTGAAGAAGAACTCTTGCTACAGCTGGCTCATCATCACAAATTCCAATCTTCATATGGTTTCTCCTAAATAAAATCAAATCCATTATATACAAATATATTTCTTATCCTTTTATAGCTGTTTATATGTGTTTTTTATTTACCTAATTATACAATATTTTGTAATATCTTACAACCTGTTCATGTTAAGTATTATCGTTTGTGGCTGACTTGACTTACATCGGCTGGAGCGGTTTAACTTTGCTGAACACACGCAATAACAAAAGACATTGAAGGAATGATTCTATTAATTAATGTCTTTTATAATCCCTATTACAATTGCGCTTCCCCACAATTGCATAGTTCAATTTTTGCATGGCGTATCATTGCCCTTTCGATTCCTGACCTCCCCCTTGACCAACAACGAAAAGTCTCCAGAGGAACATACTTAGCTCCTGCAAATCCTCTCTCAATCTTATGATAATTACACTCTCTTTCATTAACTCTTCTTATGAGCTTTCGTCCTCGTAAAAAACAAGTAGAAAGCTTCCGATTAGTTCAGCATCTACCTGATTTTGCTCAATAACCGTTTAGTTGTCGGTAGTATAGTCTGATTCGGTATTTTTTAACTGATCTGTATTTTTCTTCAACATTTTTCTTGACAAAACTCAATTCTGTGCATACACTGTACATATATGCATATACAGTATATGCACAGAAAAATTCTTCAATATACCTTGTAAATGAACTATAAAACATAAAATTACATATCAATACTACTTAAAGGAGATTGCATGCTGCTCGTTGAACACCTATACAAAAAATTACCAGAGTTTGAACTAAAAGATATTAGCTTTCATCTTCCGAAAGGCTACATCATGGGGTTGGTGGGGATCAACGCCTCCGGTAAATCAACACTGATCAAAACTTTGTGTAACATCTATCATAAAGACAGTGGAAATATCCTTGTTGATGGACTCATACTGGAGGAGAATGAAAAAACTATAAAAAACCGGATGGGTATCGTATTATCAGAGAATTTTTATGAAACTAATTTTAGCCTTGAAAAGAACGGTTTCTACTTCGGGCAATGTTTTGACTGTTATAACCACGATGTCTTTCTAAGATATTGCAGGCAATTCAATCTTGACGCAAAGAAAAAGTTGAAAAAGCTCTCCAAAGGACAGCAGATGAAGTTCCAGATCGCCTTTGCATTATCTCATGATGCCAAATTATTTATCATGGATGAACCTACGGGTAATCTAGATCAGGCGTTTCGCCTGGAGTTTGTAGAGATTCTTCAGGAACTCATCGCAGATGGCGAACGAAGTGTACTGCTCTCCACCCATCAAACGGATACCCTGGATCAAATTGCTGATTATATCACTTTAATGCACAGTGGGAAAATCATTTTTTCCAAGAATAAAGAAGATTTGTTTGAACAGTACCGCATCGTCTCAGGTCATGAGGATGCGATATTCTCTCTCCCGCCCCAAATGGTTGTGTATCGGCAGCGTGGACAGTATCATTCCATGGCAATGATTTACAACCCGGATTATATTCACGAAAATGAATCCGCAATCGCAGCCCAGAACCTGATGAATCTGATTACCGATCTTCCCAAACATCCTTCCGACCGTATGGAATTGATGCGACAGTTGGATGAATCCCGTCTAACCACTATGCTACCGACGATTGAGGAAATCATGTTCTTTATGATCAAAGGAGGAACCTCATTATGTGGAGACTTATGATAGCTGATGCCTTTCATTGGAATGGTGAATCACTTTCCATGTCCTTATATTATATACTCTATTTTAATCTTTTTTTTAATATGATTAACCGCAGCTCAAATACTGGATGTTTTGCTATCTTTCTATTTTTTGTTTTCCTGTCACTGTCCTTGCTTTTCTTCCCAATTCGTTTGGCAAAGGGGCTTTACCTGTGTCCGCTGACCGAGACGGATCGAATTAATTATTTAAAAAAGACCTGCTTTTTTCGATTTTTTGCATATGAATTCCTATTGATTTTGATTCTCTTGATTCTTCGGTATACTTATCATTTGCAATATGTTCAATTGCTACTATTCTTCTTATGTTCTACCGGAATGATACTTGATTTGCTATTTTTAGCAGGGTTTTATAATCCACTGTCCGCAAAGAAACTATATTATACCGCGAATAAGCTTCCCGTTCCTGAAGTATTAAAATCCATGGAGGAAACAAATCGTACTCCACTAACCGGAACCATCCTACTGATCCTTACGCTGATTTTATGCTGCATTGGTATTACCCTCCCTTTCAATAATCAGCATTTCGATTATAGATGGCTCTATTATTATGTTCCAGCTCTCCTCCTCAGCGCTATTTGTCTGATTCTCTATTTTATTAAGTTTTTTCCTGTGTTTATTACTATAAATGCAAATCACGAGGTGTATTCTTACAGGAAGAAAGCAGGTGTTTTCCATGCAGATTAGTATATCAGGCTTAAGCAATCTGCCCATTTACGAACAGATCATTAATCAAATTAAGGATGCTATCATTAAAAAGACACTTCTTCCTGGAGATATGCTGCCCTCCATCCGCCATCTTGCGAAGGATTTGCAGATCAGTGTAATTACTACCAAGCGTGCTTATGAAGAGCTGGAAAAAGAAGGATTGATAAAATCAGTCGCCGGAAAAGGCTTCTATATCTGTGAGCAAAATACCGACTTTCTTCAGGAAAAGCAAACCGCAATGCTGGAAGGACGTTTTGCTTGTGTGGTTAGGGATAGCAAAAAAGCAGGCATTTCCCTGGAGGATATGATTGAGATCGTTACTATTTTATATGAAAATGGTGAATAAGATATCCTTCCCCTGTTTTGACCAAACGTAAACAGGTATGGCTCTCCGGGTACTATTTACAGTAGATAAAAGTGAGTGAAAACCACTATGTTGCTATTTTGTTCTTTAGCGATAAGCTTCATCAATTTAGCGGAAAAGATATTAGGGGAATTGCAAACAATATAGTTTTTGTAATCGTATACACAACAAATGCTATTTCTTCGCTCCAATGCTTCCTTCGGGCTTAGCTTCCGCTTCGAAACAGTATTTGCTGTGTATACAATATCTTCAGTTAATAGGTTTCGCAATTACCCAGAAAAAGAAATTAGTGGAACGAATATTAGATGAGAGTGGAGTGAATTATGAGTAAACTACTAGAATTTCAACATGTCAGCCTTACTTGGCCGGACTTTTCCCTTAAGGATATCTCATTATCGTTGGAACGAGGCTATATTATGGGTTTAGTCGGTTATAACGGTGCCGGTAAGACGACTTTATTTCATTTAATTGAGAATCAATATAAGGATTATAAAGGAACTATTTTGGTTGACGGCTATGATTGCCGCACCCAGGAATCTAAGGTGAAGGATATCACTGCCTTTATCTCTGATGATCAGCAGTTCTTTTTTGAAGAAACCGCTGCAACAAATGCCTCTATTTTTAGCCCCTACTACTCCTCCTGGGACATGAAATTATTTCATAAATACTTAAATCAGTTTGAAATCAGTGCATCGAAAAAGCTTAAGGACTATTCCAGAGGTTCTTTTATTAAATTCCAACTTGCTTTTGCCATTGCCCATCATCCTGTTCTCTATGTTATGGATGAACCAACAGCCGGTCTGGATCCGGTCTTCCGATATGATTTTCTTCGGATTCTTCAAGAAATTATTGCAGAAGAAGATGCATCCATTCTGCTTTCCACTCATAATACTGGTGAACTTGATAAAATCGCGGATTTTATTACTATGATAGAAAATGGAAGCATTCTGTTTAGCAAGGATGTGGAGACCTTGTCCGAAGAAATTCAACAACATTCGCAGGAGCAACAACGTTTTCAGGTCAGCAGTCTGTTTAAAAAAGGTAGATGGATTATATAAGTACCCACTCTATAAAAAGGAGAATCGCATGAAATTATCTGAATATATCCACTTGGATCATAACTATAAATATAGTCTTATCAATACCGACATCCGATCTCTTGGCATAGGATGTGTCGGAATGGCCGTTTTTTGTGGCTCTATCTTGAACTGGGGCTTCCGTACAACCGATCATATCTCAGTACTCATTTTCTATATGATATGCTTTTCTGTTGCACAGGCATTTTTCATTTATCCTCTAGTAATGGTTTTTGAAGAAGGATACACTTCAATTTTTAAGAAGTTTAAAAACATTCCTATCAATAAGCGCCTATTTTTCAGATCAAAGCTACTATTATTAACACGCTTTACCATCCTCTTCTGTATTCCGGTACAACTTTTCCACTTTTGGGGACTGACTCGAACTAATACCTCTTATATGAGCATCACAGGGTTTTGGCCAGTTCTGGTAATGCTTGTGTCCTTGCTTGTACAATACTTCTATCTGCGGCTGTTGACACGTAAGTTTTGGTAATATTCTTTACCCATCACTTGATATACTCAAGTATGGATTATAAAGTCAGATTTAATGAATTCTCGTTCTATAAAAAAGGGCATAAAAAAACCGACCTCCCAATCGTTAGATTTGGTCTAACTTTTGGGGGTCGGTTCAAACCACTCAATATTGTCATTCCTTTTTCCTACAGCTTTCGGTCGCCTAACTACGCCCGATCCATCAATTAATCCTGTACCTCAATCGGAATGAAAGAAAACTGTGTCACATCAAAGAGTCCCATATCCGTAATCTTAATCTCAGGAATGACAGGAAGGGACATAAAGCAAAGTGTCATTACCGGCTCTACCTCTTTATTGACTCCAAGGAGGCTGTGCGCCTGCTCATGTATGTTTGAAAGCTTTTCACTTACCCATTCCCCGCTCTGATCGCTCATGATACCACCAACGATCATTGGCATGTGATTGATCATCTCACCATCCTTAACCAGAATAATTCCGCCCTCCTGTGCAATTAGTTTTTCTACTGCAAAGGCCATATCAGCGTCATTGGTTCCTACCGTAATGATATTATGGGAATCATGGGCGATGGATAATGCGATCGCTCCTGCCTTGATTCCATAGCCCCGAAGCAGTGCCACCGCTACATTTCCAGTACTTTGGTGTCTCTCAATCACTGCAACCTTTGCAATGTCCTGCTCAGTCTGGAATACGAACTCACCTTGCTCATCCGTTTTAACCAATGCGGTTCCTTTTGCTGTAACTACTCCACCTGGAAGAATATCAATGGTATTCACGTGGTTGGACGTAAGCTTTAGCTTTAATTTTTCCACCTGGAACTCTTTCACATGGAAGCTGCTGCGCACAGGACTGCAATCGTGACGATGCACTTCTGGCAGATACTGACCGTCCTTTGCTACCGATTCTCCTTGAATGAATACTTGTTTTACATTAAAATCCTTTAAATTATCTAACAATACGATGTCTGCGCGCAGTCCTGGAGCAATAGCTCCCCGGTCTTCCAGTCGGAAGCATTCCGCTGCATTGAGACTGGCCATCTGGATCGCTATGATAGGATCAACACCTTCCTCCACACAGATGCGAAGGTGGTTATCCAGATGTCCTTCCGTTAGTATTGTTTTCGGCTGGCGGTCATCCGAACAAAGTAAACAGCGACGACTGTTGGCTGGCGTCAACGCCTTTAGATTATCACGAAGGTTGTGACATGCTGAGCCTTCTCGCAGAAGCACATAGATACCTCTGGAGATTCGGTCTTTTACCTCCTCTACGCTAGAGCACTCATGATCCGTGCGAATTCTGGACACTGCATAAGCATTTAACTCTTTCTCGTATACGTTAGGACTATGACCATCGATTAGCTTATTCTCCTTCATTGCAACTAACAGTTTATTCATAACCTCGTCATCTGCCTGAATAACGCCAGGATAGTTCATGAATTCCCCAAGACCAAGGATTTGGTCATTCTTAATAGGTTCTTTCATTGTCTCGGCATCAATCACAGCTCCGGCATGCTCAAAGGGCGTAGCCGGAACACAGGAAGGAAGCATATATTTAATATCCAGCTTTGTTCCTTCAGAAGCTTTTAACATATACTCCATACCTGTCATACCACTTACATTCACAATTTCATGGGGGTCAGCAATAATGGTAGTTCCACCGTGGGGTACAAGAAGTCTTCCTATCTCCTCAGGTGTAACATAGGAGGATTCTATGTGGATATGAGCATCGATAAAACCTGGGGCAGCATACTGTCCTTGACCGTCGATGGCCTGTACCCCCTCATACTCTCCAATTCCTGCTATTCTTCCATCGCAGATTGCGATATCTCTGCCTTCTATTATTTCAGAGCTATAGACATCCACAATATTTACATTTTTGATCACAAGGTCAGCGGGAACTCTGCCTGCTGCCACGTCAATTAATTTTTTTAATTCCTGTTTCTCCATAGATACCCTCCTTCAGCTGACTTTACTTAAGACATTTCCTTGTTCTTGCTCCGATTATTGTAATATTATCATTTCACGGTTCAACAAACAATATTATTCTAGCGTATTACCCTTTAAAATAACTCTAAGACAGGATCGAACGTAGTTAAGCTTACACAATCTACAGGTCCCACATCGGTAATCGCATAATCCGGGATTGCTGTAATTGGAAGAAAGAACATATACATTAACGGCTCTGGCAGATTACAGCCCAAATCCTTTGCTTTCGCAGCAAGCTCCAATTCCATTTTTGCAATTGTCTCCGGTTCTTCATCACTGGCGATACCACCAACCGGAAGAGGCAGAAAGCCTAGAATTTGACCATCCGCAACGATAACCTGTCCTCCCCCATTCTCGATCAGATAGTTTGCTGCAATAGACATATCTTCCGCATCTACACCCATAACAATAAGATTATTATCATCCGGAGCAGCGGAGGATGCCATTGCTCCCTTATGTAAATTCCAACCGGAGCAAAAGGCCAGCGATTTATTACCATTAATCCCAAAGCGTTCGATCACGGATACCATTGCTACATCCTGTTCAATATCCGGTTGTACAATATGATCCTTCACCTTCAGCATCACATCTCTTCTTTTTCGAACGAAGGGTCCTTTTACGTCCATCGCCAATACCTTAGCGGTTCCTTCCTCCAGCTCAACTTTGTAAAGGAAATCTTCCTTTGCCGTCAAACTGCACTTTAATTTGCTGCTCAGTACCTTGCTTCTTTTCGGTGCCTGTAAATCATATACCAGCTTTTTGTTCCTTGCCACCAGATTACCATTGGTAATAACAGCTTCAATCTCAAAGCTTTCCGGAGAGCCTACCAAAAGGATATCAGCGATTCTTCCAGGACAGATCGAACCTACTTTGTCATCAATGCGATAAGCCTCCGCACTGTTGATCGTCGCCATCTGTATAGCTGTCATCGGAGCTACACCCTCCTTGATTGCCAGTCGAACCAAATTGTCCACATGACCCTTCTCAAGGATATCCGAAGGAATTACGTCATCGGTACAAAAGCTTACTCTTCTGGCAAGCGCAGGGTTGACCTCGGTTACTGCTCTGATATTTTCCTTGAGAAAATGTGTTACAGAGGACTCACGAATCAGCATATGCATACCTTTTCTCATCTTCTCCACAACTTCTTCATGGTCATAACTCTCATGATCCAGTCTTACCCCTGCACATAGATAGCCATTCAAGTCATTGCCTCTCGCCATCGGTGCACAGCCAAATACAGGTAAACGGTTCTTTGCTGCCTCACTGATTGCTGCCAGTGTCTTATCATCCTCTTCTGTTACTGCTTCCCTTACGGTTTCCCATACTCCGAAGCACTCTGGCCATTTTTGAACCTCTCGATGAATCTCCGGGTTAAAATTACAGGAAATGGTGGATTCCGGAAAAGTATAAGGTGTCTTATAGGGTGCTCCCCAGAATACCTTTAATGGACTTTCCTTAACTTCCTCAAAAACCTCCTTTAAGCCTTCTATGCCAGCTACTGATATATATTCATCCAAACCGGAGATCATGCTGGTGGTTCCGCAGGGAACCACTGCTTTTGCAAAGCTTGTGATACTAAGCTTGCTGCACTCACTGTGGATGTGGCCGTCGATCAGTCCTGGTACTAAGTACTTCCCATCTGCCTCAATTTTCTCTGTCTTTTCGCCGATATAGGCACTGACATCGCCTACGGCTACAATCGTATCTTCATAGATCGCTACATCTGCCGGATATATTTCACTGGTCATAACATTAACCAAATTACCACCAAGAATCACCTTATCGGCGGGTAGCTTTGCTCTTCCTGCCTGGATTAATTTTTTTAAGTTCTCTACTGTTTTTTCCATTTATATTCCCGTGCCTTTCACTTTTTGATGACCTATTCAAAAAGCGAATAGGTCTTAATGAATCGTTTGAAAGTTAGTTTCTTTTAAACTTCTCGACATGCTGCCATAGGCAGCACAAACATAAGGCGAAGAACGCTGTATTTGCGTTCTTCCAAGTGTGAAGCATAGGAATTCTTAGGCGGCGTACTTTGGCGCCTTAGAATTTTTCTTCACACTTGTCTCCTTCCTTACTTCCAAACTTATTGTTTTTTATTATAAACCTCTACTTTCAACATTCTGCTTTCACATCCCATCTTCAACCTTCTGCTTCCAGCACCTTACTTCCAGCTTCCGATTACATTATCTACCAAAAACTCCTGAAGATTGATCTTTTCATCACTCATCGTCTCTCCGGCCGGAACCAGCACATTGCCTTCATTATCCTTTAATTCTCCGCCGAAGATATTAATTTTTCCGCTTGCAATATCAGCCTTCGCCTGTAATACCTTTTCCTGAACATCAGCGGGTACTAAATCTTGATTAAACGCGGATATGGATGCACAATCTCCGCCTTCATAGTAATAGTTATCGCTGCTGGAACTCCCATCCACGATTGATGTCAAAATCTTCTCAAAGATAGGTTCAAAATTCCAAACAAAGGAGAATAATACTGCTTTCGGTGCCAGCTCCTTCATATCTACATTGTAACCAATACAAAATGCATTGTTCGCTTCACAAGTCTGTGGGATTGCCGGGGATGAGGCTTCCATACCCATGTATTTAATTCCCTGGTTAATTAATGTCATTGCACTTTGGGTCTCAAGGTCAACATCATACCAGCTGTTTGTCCAAACTAATTGTACCTTTGTATCCGGTTTGGCATACTTGGCACCCAGTGCAAAGCCATTGATGGCGGAACGGACAGAGGCTTCCGATACACTACCGCCAAAGCCCAAGGTATTCGTATCAGACATTAAAGCACAAGCATAGCCTGCCAGAAACATACCTTCGTAGTTACGAATCTGATAACCGATCAGGTTATCTGCCTTGTCTCCCTGTTGCGCTATCACAATATCTGTGTTCTGAACGGCAAGCTCACTTAAGAACGTTGCATAACCGGCACTTGCTCCGATAATCAACTTAACACCTTCTGCCGCCAGGGCATCATAGGCATTCTTCACAGCAACCTGATCCTCTGTAACATTTTCAATCACAAACAGGTTTTTCTCCGGGATGCCCAATTTACTCATGGCACTCAGGATACTTTGATGTGTTGCCTGGCACCAGCCGCCGTCATTGACTACAAAGGAGGTGATTTCGCCGATCTTAATCGTGGACATATCAACCTTACTTCCGGTGGAAGTATCATTTGTTTCTTCTTTTGAGCACCCCAGGAAAAGGGTTGCAGATAGAACCAGAACCAA
>JAEWMZ010000484.1 GCA_023392995.1 Bacillota bacterium | reverse complement strand
AGACGTGATTATACACGTATTGTTAATGGACGTAATCCAATTGGCGCTCTTGAATTCCTTGGATCCAATATTGAAGGGAAAGACGTCCTGATCGTGGATGATATGATTTCCTCCGGCGAAAGTATTTTAGACGTTGCAAAAGAATTAAAGTCAAGAAATGCCGGCAGAATTTTTGTTGCAGCAACCTTCGGTTTGTTTACAAATGGCTTTGATAAGCTTGATGAGGCTTATGAGAAGGGTTATATTTACCGTGTACTTACTACAAACCTGATCTACCAGACCCCTGAGTTATTAACGAAGCCTTGGTACATCAATGTTGATATGAGTAAATATGTGGCACTGATCATTGATACTCTGAACCATGATGACAGTATCAGCGGCCTGTTGAATCCGGTAAACCGAATCCAGAACATATTAGAAACCTATAAGCAGGGTGCTTTCAGCAATAAAGAATAATTGATATAGATACGGAACGATGATATATACCAAGCGGGTCATTCTGATTATGAATGACCCGCTTTTTCTATGGATACTTATCCTGTGTTGGGGTGAACTTCCTAGAATGAAGCCCATCCCAACACTGAAAACAAAGAGCCACTTGCTTTTAAATACAATTTTCACATCCCAGAGGCCTGGGTGTCAGTGCCTGTTTCTGTCCCAGGTGTTGTACCATTCTCTGCGCCGTGATTATCCACTTTCTTCTGATTGTTCAAAGCATCATTACCATTCGCTTCTTGATTATCTCCATTCACAGGTGCAACAGTTGCTGTCGCAGCAGGAACTTTGGTAGCGGGAACACCTGAATTTCCTTCCTCTCCATCCTCCGATGAATCGGTTCCATCCGTTCCATCCTCCCAACCGTCCTCAGGTTCCTCAGGGCTCTCTGTTATCTCTTCCTTCTCACTGTCCTGAGCTGCCTGCGTGAGGGCTGCTGCTTGTGCCGCCTGAGTTAAAGCCGCTGCTGCCTCTTCCTTCTCCCTTTCCTCCTGTTCCTTTTGCTCTTGTTCCAATTTCTCCTTCTCTTCCTGTTCCTTTTCCAGATCAGAACGCCAGTTATAGAACTCAAATTTCTTATTCATAGAAGAGGTATGAATTTCATCCATATAATTATGCCAGATTCTTCCCGGATAAGATGCTCCTTGTAAATCTGAAACCCTTTTGGGTATATCATAACCAACCCATACACTGGTGGTATAATAAGGAGTATATCCGACAAACCAGCCATCCTTCTTATCATTGGTCGTACCGGTTTTTCCTGCACTGATGGTGTTGGATAGTCCCAAGCCTCTTGCCGTACCATTTTTAATAACACCCGTTAAGACTTCCGTCATGATTCGGGCAGCGTTGGTTTCGTACACCTGCTTTGTCTGAACCTCATCACCCACAAGCTGTTTGTCCTCCGGGTCGGTAATTTTCACAATGCAGGTTGGTTCTCTATAAATTCCGTCGTTTTCCAGCGCCGCATAGCCAGCTGCCATCTCAACCGGACTAACGCCATTGGTTAGTCCTCCTAGAGAAGCTGCAGGAACATAATCACTTTTCGTAATCTTAGCAAAGTTCATATCCAGAAGATAGGATAGCCCAACCTCGGGTGTTAACTCTCCAAATAGCTTCCAGGCAATTGTATTGATGGATTTCTCGACAGCCTTTTGTAGTTTAATTTTTCCAAGGTATCGATTATCGGCATTTTTAGGTCCATCCTTCGTATATTTATCAATCACATTGCTGGCCGGGGTATAATTTCTTTCAAAGGAAGGCGTATATACGATTAACGGCTTAATGGAGCTTCCTGGCTGGCGATAGCTTTGATAAGCACGATTTAGTGTTAAGCCTCCCAGATTCTGATCCCTGCCTCCAACGATTGCAACGACTTTGCCCGTATCATTATCGATGCAGACTGCAGCACCCTGCATTTGATAAACACCTTCTCCATTGACATCTGTAAATTTATCTAACTCCTTATCCACAGCCTCCTGCAGCAGCTTTTGCTTTGTCACGTCAATGGAGGTATAGATTCGGTAGCCCTGACTGTATAACGCCTTTTGATAACTGCCGTACATCTCCTCATAGGCTTCATCGTAAGTCGCCTTCTCTTCGTCACTCTCAAAGGTATTTTTAAATTCAAAGCCAGCCTCCTTCATTAAAGCACGGATCGTACAATAATAGATATAGGTCTTGGCATAACCGCTTTCCTCTGTCTGAGTCTTACTCAGCGTTATGGTTTCATTCTTCGCCTTCGTGTAATCAGCCAAATCAATTTTTCCATCGTCATACATCTGCTTTAAAACCCGATCACGGCGCTTTAAGGTATTCTCAATTTTAGTCAGCGGATTATATAGACTCGGATTATTCGGAATCGCACATAAGAATGCCATTTGTGACAGACTAAGCTCTGCAGCATCCTTCCCGAAATAAGCCTGCGCCGCCGATTGAATTCCATAATGCCCGTTGGCAAAATAGATTTCGTTCAGATAAAACTCCATAATTTGAGTTTTTGAATATCGTTTTTCCAGCTCCTGAGCAATGAAAATTTCTCCTATTTTTCTTTCATAGGTAACCTGATTGGTGAGAAATACGCCTCTGGCTAACTGCTGTGTTATCGTACTGGCTCCTTGGGTTATCTTTCCTTTATGCTTAATCAAAGCAATCGCTGCTCTGACATTGGCAAAATAATCGATTCCGCCATGCTCAAAGAACTTTTTATCTTCCGTTACCAGCATGGCATCAATGAAAGGCTGAGGAATGTCCTGATATTCCAGATAATACACATCCTTTTCTGCCTTTAAGGTAGTAAGTACATCTCCGTTAATATCATAAACGATACTCGTCTGAGCTGCACGGAAGGTATCCAGCGTAGATTCACTAACCTTTTGCCTCGCCTGCGCCTGTAAGTCTAATATTGTTTTACCATAGGCAATATAAAAATAGGAAATACCCACTGCAATAATTAATAATATGGATAAGATAATAATCTGTATCCTCAGCTTCAACCGGTGCTTTGATTTTCTGCTTCTCTTCTTTGTGGTACCTGTTTCTGTAGTTGATGTTTTGCGATTTGACGTTTTTTGATTTGATGTTTTGGACATAATTACCTCCATGCGCCTTTACCAGGCATTGGTCACTTTGAAAGGTCAACGAGATGATATTGTAACCCAAGCTCCTGCAACAGAGCCTCCTCCCTCTTGTGACACGTAAATAATATAATTTGCTTTCTTTTTGCTAAACTTGACAGGGCTGCTTTCACTCTGGCTTCATCATATAAGGCAAAGCTGTCATCGAGTATCAAAGGGACTTGATTCCTTCCGATCAGAAGATCTGCCATGGCAAGCCGTAAGGCCAGATAGACCTGATCTATCGTTCCGGCACTCAATTTATCAAGTGCTACATAAGTTCCCTTCCAGCAGAGCTTTATATTTAATTTTTCATCTATCTTTAAATCCTGATATTTGTCATTCGTCACTTCCTGTATAATTTCTGAAACAGCTCTATTTAGCTGCTGCCCAAAGGAATCGTGGATATCACTTGCCAGCTCTTTCATGGTAGTTAAAGCAAGGTTTATTGCATCTAGCTCCACACTTTCTTCCTGTTCCTTCTTCTCCAGCTCTTTATAATACTCCATATTCTTAAGGAGCTGTTCTTCATTATCCTCCAAAGATGCTATTTCCCAGCGGAGCCTTTCCAGCTCCAACCTGCAGGCTTCCAGTTCTTTTTCCTTCTCCTGTGTTCTGCTTGCGGATTCTCCTTGTCTTCGCTCAATCTCCACTTGTAGCCTTTGTATGGAATCACGATTTAATTCATCCTCCTCAAGAAAATACTGTATGTATTTCATGATAGCCTCATAAAGGACATCTTTTTCATCCTCAAGCTCTTGCAGTCGTTGTTCTAATTCTACCATTTGCTGCTGGGCATGCTCTTTGGAAATATGCAGCACCATAGCTTTTTTTTGTTTTTCTACAAGCTCTTCTGGTCCCTTAATCCGGTATTTGAATAATAGTCGATTTATTTCTTCTTCAAGCTCAAGACTCCGATTATGATACTTATCTTCCTTTTGACGAAATTTAAGCTCTTCTCGTTCCATTGCTCTGCCCATAATAAAATAGATTCCTATCCCCACGCTAATCACAGCGGCAATTAGCAAGAGCTTGAAAGCTTGGGTAATCGGTATTATTATTAGAATCATCAGGATCAGAAATACAAGGATAATAAAACTAATTATTTGCTTTTTTCTTAAACTTTTATGAAGCCGATCTTTCATTTGCGTTAAATCAAACTTTACTTGCTCCAGATCAACCTGTAGGCGCTGCTTCTGCTCCAACTCTTTTACGGCTTTCTCGATCTCATCTGTTTCAGCTTCAAAGAGTACGATTTCCCCCTGCTTATTCTTAAGGATTTCCTGCTGATGCTCCAGCTGCTTTAACTGAACTGATATCCGCTCATAGGATAGATATTTTTCCAGTATTGCAGGCAGCTGCCTTATTCGCTGTTCCTCCTGGCTATCTACGGGACAGATGGCTTCCCTTCTTTCTCTGATCTGCTGTTCTTTTGCTTGCAGCTCCCTTAGTTGAAACGATAAATAATCTAATCTTTCTTCATTTTTCGTATTCTCTTCCAGCAATGACTTAACTCTTGCTATTTCTTCTCTTATCTTACTTGTATCATGCAGCTTGCGCTGCTCTGTCAACAGCTGAGCCGCTTTTGACACATCCACCTCCTGGCTTTTGGCAAGGGATAAATTGGCCATATAATTCTGCACTCTGGCTGCCAGTTCCGCATCTGTGGAAGCCTTGAGCTGCTCTATGCTAATTGTATTTTTATAGGTAGCCTCAGTAAGCCCCGGAAGCAGGTCACAAATTGACCCTTCCTGCTTTATTTCGCGCCCGGTAGCCAGGTCAAGGATCGAGAACCTTTTATCGTTCGCATGGAAGCTTCGACTGAGCTGGTAGCTTCGACCATTCTCCTCCAGTTCCAGACTTCCACTATAAGCTCCTGGATAATCCCAGGGAAGGTACTTCTGATAAATGTCATCTTTTGTGGCAGCTCCTCTTCCTCTCATACGCTCTATCCCGAAAAACATGCCTTTGATAAAGGTATGAAGCGTCGATTTCCCCGCTTCATTTTCTCCATAGATCAGATTAATACCAGGCTTTAACTCAATTTCTTTATTCTGAAACCGCCCGAAGTAATTTAATTTTAACCTTCTTAAAAGCATTCCATATACCATCACCTTTCGAAATTATACGAAACGATTCCTTGATACCAATCATGGATTCTTGGAACCAAGTAGTGCTTCCAAGCCATAATACAGTGCTTTCTTTGCTATCTCATCCCCTTCGGCGCTTTCTAGGACTTTCTGAATAAACAGGCCAATTAGATTCCCTTCATTCTCCCGGCTAAGCGCTTCAAAATCATAATCTGGAATTGAGAGATCCTCCGCTTCCAGAACATTTCCCAGGGACTTAAGCAGCTCCGGATCAAAATGGATTAACTCATCCCTTAACCCTTGAATACGAAAGGAATAGATATGCTGCTCTCCGAGGCTTTCCATTATTTCTCTAGCCTGATCCCTTAGCGAACCATTTGTTGTATCCTTCGTTACATTTAAATCTACTCTTTTATATTCTCTTTCTGCACTAGGGATAAAGTGTATTGTTGTTTTACTGCCGCCTCCCGGCTCCTTCACTATTTCACCGAGGATATAGCCCCGTTCCCCCAGTTCATTTTTATCGATTGGCTCCAGCGAGCCGGAATACGCCATTTTATTCGATATAATCTCCGGCTTATGAATATGTCCTAGGGCCATATAATCAAAGCCTGACTCCAGCATTTTTCTTCGGTTCATGGGAACATCCCTATCGTCCCCTCCATGGGCGAGCAGGATATTGATTTTATCCTTCTGCGCAGGCTTAAGTTCATCATAGCGAGGCTCTGTAATATCACGGCTGCAATAGCTGAATCCATAAACTGCTGCCGCAAGTTCCGGAAATTCAAAGACCGAAACCTTCTCGTCAGGAAACATATGAACCCTTTTATCCCATTGGAAGCCCTGATAATGGGAGCGAGCTGCGATATAATCGTGATTGCCTGCCATGAAAACTACCTGGGCTGTTTCCAGCGTTCCAAAAAGGTAATTCAATTCCTTCAATTCCCGCAGCAAGGGCTGCTTATGAAACAGATCTCCCGCAATAAGCAGCAGCTGGACTTTCTCTTTGTTGCATATATGGATTATCTTTTGGAAGCTACTCCAGATCTCTTTCTCCCGTAAAGTGCCCCAGGCTTTACCGGAATCAGGAACTGCTCCCAAATGTACGTCTGCAATATGTACGAATTTCATAGCTCCTCCTTCCCACTGGAAGATCAATAGGTAATTGTGAAACTCATTAACGGAATATATTGTATATCTAAGTTAAGATTCCACTATTTATCAGAACATTATAACCAAAAACTATTTTTTCTGCAATACATACGTCCGAACATTTATTCTGTCTGCTTTCCCTACTCCTATAATTAGGGTATAATAATTATTTTTTATCTCTCGTATCAAAGTATTGACAAAAACATAATTAAGTAATATATTACATAATATAAGGTAACATATTACCTATTATTAAGAGGAGGACTCCCATGAAACTTGATACCCAGGGTGCTGACGACCCTCATGTGATATTCGCTCTGATCTTTATGTTGTCCAATCAGCTGCAAACCATCGGTGATTCCTTTTTTGAGGAAGTCTCTACAAAACAATGGCTTGTACTGCTTGTCCTGGGCATTATGGACGACTATACTCCAACCTTGTCAGAATTAGCAGAAGGCGTTGGCAGCTCCCATCAGAATGTAAAACAATTAGTATTAAAGCTAGAGCAGAAGGGATATGTTGAACTGTACAAAGATGAAGCTGATGCCAGAAGACTTAGAATAAAGGCTACTCCAAAGTGCCAGGAATTCAGCGCTGCCTATGATGAAAAAAGTCAGCTCTTCATGAATCAGTTATTCTCCAGCTTTTCAAAAAAAGATCTGGCTGCGACCAAAAAAGTATTATATTCTATGCGGAATATTATAGAAGGGATAGGTAAGAATTATGTTAAGGAATGAAAAAATTGCAGTAGTTTACCGCTCAGGCTCCGGTTTTACTAAAAACTATGCAACCTGGCTTTCGGAAGAATTGAATTGCGATTTGCTGTCAGGAAAGACTACAACGGTATCTGATCTGCAAAAGTATGATACCATCATTTATGGTGGGGGTCTGTATGCCATAGGAATTAACGGTTTCAATCTGATTAAAAAAAATTATGAGCAGCTTAAATCGAAAAAACTGATTGTATTTGCAGTTGGTGCCTCTCCAGAGCGTGAGGATACTATCCAGGCCGTTCGCAGTGCTAATATTCCGGAGGAAATGCGTCATGGCATCCGATTCTACTATCTACGCGGCGGTTTTAATTATAAAAAACTAAGTCCCTTAAATAAAGTACTTATGCAGTTAAAAAAGTCACAGCTTCAAAAATTAGAAAATCCTGATGCCGATGCCAAGGGGTTGCTTCATAGCTATGTCCACCCCCTGGACTTCACCAATAAAAAGAATCTTAGGTGTATCCTGGAAGATCTGGGGTTTTTCTATGAGTAAATTTAAAAAATTGTCAATTGTTGTTATTCTTATACTTTTTATTATCCTAATAGTTAGTATCGCTGGTTTTAATCAAATAAG
This sequence comes from Bacillota bacterium, assembly GCA_023392995.1. GTDB lineage: Bacteria > Bacillota > Clostridia > Lachnospirales > Lachnospiraceae > Mobilitalea. Next base: position 1,907 of record JAEWMZ010000484.1, on the reverse strand, counting down.
GAAAAACATGAAATCCTATGAAAGCTTTTCTTTTGAAACCCTTAATCTTTCTCAGATAGAGGATGGTGTATATAACGGAAGGGAAGATGGAGGAATTGTAAAAGCAACCGTAGCTGTGACTGTAGAAAATCATAGGATTAAAAATGTGCGCATTCTATCCCATGAATGTGGCAAAGGAAAGCCTGCTGAGGTAATCGTAGACGATATTGTTGCCAACAATAGCTTGGTGGTTGATACCATAAGCGGAGCAACCTATTCCAGCAATGTAATAAAAGCAGCGGTATACCAAGCTCTAAGTAACAATTAATATTCTTGACTAATTTAATGGTCACTAACTTACATTGATCCACTCCGTCCCAGGGTACAGGATGTGAAATGCTCTGTATTTTACACTAACGGACATTCGACCTTTAGGTTGCTCAATGCCAGATGCGAAATGCTCTGCATTTCACACACTAAACATCACAACAAAGGAAGGGCATATAAAAATTCTGCCGCCCTTCCTTTTCCACGCTAACAATCTGTTCATCATTATCTGCCTTTTTCGATTCGTTCTGCCTTCTGGTATCAATGTTTCGCCGCTCCATATGCTGATCTACCATCCGGTTATCGATTTCCTGCTTTGATCACGTATTAACCACATCATCCATAGCAGCTTCACCTGAGCTCTTTTTTCCGGTAATGTTCGTTATCATTTCATAGGTTCCCGTACTTGCAAGGCCACTTGCCAAGCCTCCAAGTAAAATATCCGGATTAAAGGTCCACCCGCTAATCCAAACATTAAGAATTGTACCAACAACTGCCATAATAAGCGGTATGTATTTATTCGGAATTACCGTAATGCTATGCTTTATGATATATCCCAAGCATAAGCAAATTGCCAGCACTATAATTACCACATACTGCGATATAATTTCCACTTATCCTTCTCCTTTCTATTCCTTGCTCCACTTGTCCATCCGATGTATTCTTCTTTGTCCACTAACTGACATTCGACCTTTCGGTCGCTCAATGCAGGATGTGGAATGCTCTGCATTTCACACTATAATCATATGTTTTTCAAACGGTCTTCATACTATATAAATTTAAAATAAAGTCAGTTTATTTTAATGTTATAAATCAGACACAGTTTCTTCATTTTTTCTGCACACTTTAGTCACATTTGCTGGTTATACTTATAGCATAAGATGAATCAACAATTTAGAAACATCGTTTTAAATTGGTTGACATGATTAAGAAGCCACCACCGCTTCTGTGGTGACTGGCTTCGACAAGCTAACAAGTATAATTAACATAGATTTTTTCATAACTCCCCCTCTTGTAAGGATGCGTCGCAAAGTTAACGTAACGTTAATTTGTGGCGCATCCTCCCTGTAATTTAACCTTTCGTACTACGGATGGCTTCACGATTCATCTGATCATTCCCGCCCTTTATCACATGCTGAACTAATTCGATTGATTGAAGTCTACGCTGGGATAACTCCATGGACCATCCATACTTCCAGGAACCTTGCAATCTTTCTCACACGGATGCGGAGGCTTTGGGCCAGGCCAGCAGATCTGCTGTTTCTGAAGTAACTTGATGCAAAGATATACAACAGATTTATCAGTGAATTCCTGGAATTCTTCTTCATTTTTGAAGCCCTGGATCGGTTTACCCTTCTTATCAATTTCAGCGTCAAATACTGCAGCCCATTCCAGCTCGCAATAGACTGGCTCATTGAAGACTTCAACTTCAGAACGATCTGCTTCTCTGAAATTCTTACCCATGATCTTTTCATCAAAGTATCTTGCAACCATCGGAGGAAGATTTGGTCTGATGTAAGGCTTATTGCCTTTGAAGTCTACCTTGGTGTATACTCTGAAAGGAACATGAACGGTAGTATCCTTAATTGTACCGCCAATGC
>JAEWMZ010000481.1 GCA_023392995.1 Bacillota bacterium | reverse complement strand
ATAAGAAGCGTATTCTCTGGAACGGGTATGGTTCATTTGGACATGATTTAGAATGTTATTTTTCTCCTTCTCCCAACCTTCAATCTGTGAGATGCATCTTCTTGGATATTCATCCAGTGGGATGTTGAACTGCTCTATTAGTTCAGGATAGTTGGATTTGATAAAAAATGGGTTGTATTCCGCGTTGTGCTCGCTGGATTCGGTACAGTAATAGCCCAGATGTCGGATGTATTCATAGCGTACCATATCATTATGTTTTTCTGAGGCATTTTTTGTTCTTGCCTGTTCTCTGATCTCAGGATACAAGTCATGTCCGTCCTTATCTCGGAGCTCCAAAAGCCATGCCATATGATTGATTCCGGCAATCATATCTCTGCAGCCCTCCAATTTATCCTCCATCCCTAGTCCCTTCAGTAAGCTCTCCGAGCAAACTTGAACACTGTGGCATAACCCGACGGTCTTTATCCTGGTATATCTCTGCATATAGCCTGTGAGAATTGCCATTGGGTTAGAGTAGTTTAGGAGAAGTGCATCTGGGCAGACCTCTTCCATATCTTTGGCAAAATCTCGCATGACAGGGATGGTTCTAAGCCCGCGCATGATGCCACCAATGCCAAGCGTATCGGCAATGGTTTGCTTTATACCATATTTTTTCGGTATTTCGAAATCGGTGATTGTGCAAGGATCATAGCCCCCTACCTGAATTGCATTAACCACAAAGGTGGAACCACGCAAGGCTTCCTTGCGGTTCTCCACGCCGGCGTAGGTTTTGATGACAGCTTTAGACGAATTGATGCTTTTATTAATTGCCTGTAAAATGATTTCAGACTCTTGAAGCCTCTTTGAATCAATATCATAAAGTGCAATTTCAGCGTCGCAAAGGGAAGGGGTACACATGCAGTCACCAAGTACATTTCTTGCAAATACAGTGCTTCCAGCACCTAAGAAGGTTATTTTCAGCATAGAATATATCTCCTTTTCATTTGAACTTTTCTATCAATGATTATATAATGAAAGGAAAGCAGTATACTATGTCATATGTTTCGAAAAATTGTAATAATGTTGCCTGATATAGTTACAAGCATACTATGTACAGATAGAAGGGTACCTCCATGAAAAAATGCTGGAAAGTGATAAAATAGAACAATATCCCTCCTATGTAAGACCGATAACCTTATATCACTGTGGACATGAACAGTGTAAGCCATCCCATTCCTTTGGGCCAGCCATACGCCCCCATTTTTTAATTCATTATGTATTGCATGGAACCGGTTCTTACTATGTGGACGGTAAGGTTTATCATTTGCAGGCAGAAGAAGGATTTTTAATCTGCCCGGGAGTAACTACCTATTACTGTGCTGATGACGAAGATCCCTGGGAATATTGCTGGATCGGCTTTGATGGCTATGATGTCCCTGCCATATTAAATGAGTGCGGGTTAACGCCTGCAAGTCTGATTTTTTCCGACCGGAGCGGCGGCTTGCTCTGGAAGGATATTCTGGAGCTGATTGATCTGTTTACGAAACGCAGAGGGAATGAATTTACTTACATTGGACAGTTATACCGCTGTTTTTCCCATATGTACATTCCCATGGAAAGCTCCTCCAAACTGGTTTACGAAGCACAGATGGACAAGGCACTGGAGTATATTCATAATAACTATTCCTATGAAATTGCAATAACGGATATTGCCAATTACCTATGCATCGATCGAAGCTATCTTTACAAAATATTTATGAAGCATATAAAAGCCTCTCCCCAGCAGTATTTAATTAATTATCGCCTCAGCATTTCACAGAAATTATTGAAGGATACCTCGTTATCTATAACGGAGATCGCCTATTCCTGTGGCTTCAAGGATGCCTCTTCTTTTGATCGGCATTTTAAAAAATATTCCGGTATGACACCGAATCAGTATAGAAATGCTAAATTTTAGGCTGATGCCGAAAAGGAGGAATAATGTGAAATGCAGATCATTTGACATCCTGCACCCCGCGACCTGTGGACGAATGACAGTTAGTGTAAAACGCAGAGCGTTTCACATCCTGCGCCCCGAAACCGCGGACGAATTGCAGCTGGTAATTCTGTAAATAAACATAAATTTTTTTATATCGGTTGCATACGGTTGTTTCAAGTATTATGATAGGCTATAATTCTGCCCTTCGCCAGAATGGCCGTTAGTGCTAGAATAGTAAATAATCAGAGATAAAATTAATAATATTACAGTTTGCAGATAACAAGTGGAGGTTTGTGGATGAAAGTACTTATTGTAGAAGATGATGTGGATATTAATCGGCTGCTATGCCGGTATCTTGAAAAAGAACATTACCAAACAGTTGCAGCATTTTCAGGAACTGAGGCAAGATTACAGCTCTCTATGGATCGCTTTGACTTAATTCTTCTGGATCTGATGCTGCCAGGACTAACAGGAGAGGATTTAGTAACAGAGATAAGAGGAGCTGTTTCAACACCGATTATTGTGGTTTCGGCAAAAAGTGCTTTGGAGGATCGGGTAAAGCTGCTAAAAAACGGAGCAGACGATTATATAACAAAGCCTTTTGAACGAGAGGAGCTGCTTGCCCGTGTGGAAGCGGTGCTTCGAAGATGCAGCAAACAAACAGCAGAATCGAACGTGAGTAAGGATTTATCCTTTAAACAATTGGTCTTAAAGGAATCCTCGAGAGAAGTCTTTGTAAAGGGGAATCTGTTATCTCTTACAGCACATGAATTTGATATATTAAAGCTTCTGCTCCAATACCCCGAACGGGTATTTACAAAGGAGCAGGTATTTGAGGAGATATGGAAATCGGGATACTACGGAGAAGACAATACCATTAATGTCCATATCAGCAATATACGTAAAAAGATCAAGGATTTCGATGAGGAATCCTATATTAAAACAGTATGGGGAATCGGCTTTAAGTTAGATACGACCCAAAATAGTTTCAATGAATAAAGGTACGTGAAAGCATTGAATAAAACTTTTCGCACTGGAATCAATCTTTATACTTTCTTTAAGATTGATTAAGGACTAATTAAGAAATAATCACTATACTCATTACTGTAGACAACATTCATAGGCGGCATAAAGTGACATGCAGAGCATTTCACATCCTGCATTGAGCCAACCTGCGGAGGAATGTCAGTTAGTGTGAAATGCAAAGAACACAGTTGAATTGGCAAACAGATCATTGCAAGATGTTATAGTTTTTGCATTTGTGATCCGCTATGAATTAGAAGAATGGAAAGGAGTAATAAGGTGAGAGAGGTTATATTATCAACGCATAATTTGGCAAAAGAGTATAAAAATATCAGAGCAGTCGATCAAGTTAATTTAGAAATTCGTCAAGGAGATATCTATGGCCTTGTTGGTAAAAATGGTGCCGGAAAGACAACAATATTAAGAATGATTACAGGACAGGCCTTTGCAACAGAAAGGCAGATCAGTCTGTTTGGAGCGTCTTCAGAAGCGAGCTTGAATCAAAATCGCAAACGGATTGGTACAATTATTGAGGTTCCAAGTTTTTATTCCTATATGACAGGAAAGCAAAATCTGGAGTATTATCGGATTCAAAGAGGCATTCCGGATAAGAACAGCGTGGAGGAAGTATTAGCGGAAGTTGGTCTCACAGGGGCAGGGAACAAAAAATATAAGGATTATTCTCTGGGGATGAAGCAGCGTCTGGGGCTGGCTTTGGCACTAATGAATCGCCCGGAGCTGCTATTGCTGGATGAACCGATTAATGGGCTTGATCCCTTTGGTATTGTTGAAATCAGAAACCTGCTGTTAAAGCTAAATAAAGAAAAGAATATTACGATATTAATATCCAGCCATATCCTTTCAGAGCTTTCGAATCTGGTAACCAGTTATGGATTTATTGAAAAAGGGAAACTGATAAAACAGATCTCCAGTGAGGAGCTGGCGAAGGAAAGTAATCGCTATATCGAGCTTAAGGTAGATAATGTGGAGGCAATGACCGCACTCCTTGAGGTTAAGCTAAATTGTCAGGCGTATAAGGTTACTCCCGAAAGGGCAATTCATATCTATGAATATCTGGATCAACCGAATAAGATCAGTGAGCTTGCAATTAAGAACGGAATTGGATTATTATCGGTAACGACAAAAGAGATTAATCTGGAGAATTATTTTATTCAGCTAATTGGAGAGGAACAGTTGTCAAAACAGAGGAGCATACCTTTGGAGAATAGGAGGGGTGAACATGCTTAGTTATTTAAAGAGTGAATTTTACCGGTTGTACCATAATAAGGGAAGTTATCTGTTTATTGCAGTTTGCAGTTTGTTGCTGTTAAGCTCCAACCTCGTGTTGTTTTTTGTTAAGAACATGGAGCCGACATTTCCTTATGCAAGCACATATTTTGCATTTTCCTGCTTTTATAGCAGCCTGTTATTTGTATTCTTTCTGTGCATCTGGGTGGCAACCAGTGTATTTGGAAATGAGCATTTTAACCATACGATGAAAAATAGTATCTCCTATGGGATCAATCGTGCCAACATTTACTTAGGAAAGCTGATTGTGGAAATGGTATATGCAATCCTTGCGTTTGCAATCATTACGGCAATTAACATTGTATCTGCATATCTCCTTTTAGAGAATTCAGGGATAGAACATTTGATGTTACTGTTAAAATCCTGCTTTGTGGTAATGCCTCTGCTGTTGTGTGCCATAGCAGCAGCCAATTGCTTCTTGTTTCTTATGGAAAGTAACGGTGCGGCGATTGGTGCAGCAGTAGGATTACTGCTGGCGTTCCCTTTAATCAGTAATTTTCTTGGAATGAAGTTCAAGCTGTTTTCAGAAATATCCAAGATTATGCCCTATAATATGATAAGTAATATGGCATTTGATTTTCAAAAAGCAGAGTTAACGCTTCCCTGGAGTGGAAATTCTGGTTATTATTACTATTGGCTGATTGGTATTCTTGAATTAATTATCATCACCGTAATCGGTATTATTATTTTTCGAAAAAAAGAGATTAAGTAGAAAGAGTCTGAAATTTGCCGCTTTATGAATGTGAGAAATTCGTTATATAATTGATGCAAGCACCCTGCTCCATCTGACATTGGGTTCTATGGGCAGGGCATCGCATCGATCCTTTGAAAGAGAGGAGGTTATTGAGGATGTTGTATGTGTGTCTGGGATTATTGTTATTCGTTGTGCTTTTGTTGTTAAAGCTATATTTCCTTAGAAAGGCGATCTCAGAAACGATTGCGCAGATGAAGGAAATCGAACTGCAGCCAGAAAATAATCGAAAGCTGAAAGCAATCACGGCGGATCGTCAGTTTCAGAAATTATTATCCTGTATGAACAAGGTTTATCTTGCACGCCAGGATGAAAGAATTAAATATCAGCACAAGGAAAACAAGATTCACAGCGATATAGAGAATATTTCCCATGATCTGCGTACACCACTTACCTCCGTACTCGGGTACTTAGAGCTGATGGAAGAAAGTAATTCGGAAGAAGAAAGGCAGGAATTCCTGGATATCATAAGGAAGAGAGCCAGATTACTGCAAAGCTTTATTCAGGACTTTTATGAGATGTCCATTGTGGAGGGTGATAATTATCCTATCATGCTTGAAAATGTAGAGGTGCAAAGCATACTAAAGGAATGTATGGTAGCCTATTTTAATGAATTTGAGAAAAGGCACCTGGGGGTATCCATTGAACTGGAGGACAGGCCGGCATATATTATTGCAGATCGCATGCTGTTCAACCGTATAATAAACAACCTACTCTCAAATGTATTAAAATATGCGACTGAAAAATTCGCCTTGAAGCAGTATGTTTCTCAGGGCTATTGTGTGATCCAGTTTAAAAATGATAGAAGAAATATTACAGATCAGGATTTAAAGGTAATATTCGAGCGCTTTTATACTGGAGATCAGTCAAGATCCAGTCAAAGTACAGGGTTAGGGCTGACAATTACCAAGCTGTTGGTGGAAAGGCTGCAGGGCACAATTGAAGCCCGTTTTGAGGGGGAATTCTTTATTATAGAGATTCGGTGGAAAGTCTGAGAAAGAAAAAAGCCAAAAAATGCAGAAAAAGGGTTGGCTTTCCTTAAAAAACCCCTTGACATTTTTTCGTACATTGCATAGTATTAATTATTAGAATAATGCAAATGTATTGATGGAGAGGATTAGGTAAGGGAAGCTTATCAGAGAGGATCACTCACCGGCTGAAAGGTGATCTAAGACAAGCTTATTGAAGGTAGCTCCGGAACAGTATTTCTGAAACCAAGGATTTGGCGTGTAGGATATACCGGGAAGTCCCGTTACAGACACAAGAGTTGAGTGACATTCCTCATTATTATTTATATGCAGAAGGCGCTCATGAATAAAGGTGGTACCACGGTTCTTCGTCCTTTTGGCGAGGAGCTTTTTTTGTGCTTGAAAGCATTGTTAATTTGTATTTGATACACAATTATTATTAGATTCGAAAGGAAGATACCAATGGAAAAAGAACTGGCAAAAACCTATGACCCCAAAAACATTGAAGAAAAGCAATACCAAAAATGGATGGAGAACAAATACTTCCATGCCGAAGTAGATAGAAGTAAAAAGCCCTTCACAATCGTGATCCCGCCGCCAAACATCACCGGACAACTCCATATGGGTCATGCACTTGATAACACGATGCAGGATATTTTGATCCGTTTTAAGAGAATGCAGGGCTATAACGCTCTGTGGCAGCCTGGAACCGATCATGCAAGCATTGCAACTGAGGTTAAGATTCTGGAGCAGCTGAAGAAGGACGGCATTAGTAAAGAGGATTTAACCAGAGAAGAATTCCTTGAAAAAGCCTGGGAATGGAAAAAGGAATATGGCGGCAGAATTATTTCTCAGCTAAAGAAGCTGGGTTCCTCCTGTGACTGGGACAGAGAGCGCTTCACCATGGATGAAGGCTGTAACGATGCGGTAAATGAAGTATTTATTGAACTTTATAAGAAGGGCTATATCTATAAGGGCTCCAAGATTATCAACTGGTGTCCGGTTTGCCAGACCACCATTTCCGATGCTGAGGTTGAGCACGAGGAGCAGGCAGGTCATTTTTGGCATATCAAATATCCAATCGTAGGAGAAGAAGGCTTTGTAGAGGTAGCAACGACAAGACCTGAGACAATGCTTGGTGATACGGCGGTTGCAGTTCATCCGGATGATGAAAGATATCAGCATCTAATTGGAAAGAATGTAATGCTTCCACTGGTAAATCGTGAGATTCCGGTAGTTGCAGATTATTATGTAGATAAAGAATTTGGTACCGGTGTGGTTAAGATCACTCCTGCCCACGACCCGAATGACTTTGAGGTTGGCAAGAGACATAATCTCCCCGAGATTAATGTTATGAACGATGATGCGACCATAAATGCAAACGGCGGAAAATATGAGGGCATGGGTCGTTACGAGGCGCGCAAGCTCATGGTTTCTGAATTACAGGAACAGGGTCTCTTAGTAAAAATAGAGGATCATACGCATAATGTTGGTACCCATGACCGTTGTAAGACGACCGTTGAGCCGTTAATCAAACAGCAGTGGTTTGTTAAGATGGATGAGCTGATTAAGCCCGCCATTGAAAACATAAGAAATGGTGAAATCCAATTTGTACCGGAACGTTTTGATAAAATATATTTTAACTGGGCAGACAATATCAGAGACTGGTGTATCTCCAGACAGCTATGGTGGGGACACAGAATTCCTGCCTGGTATTGTGAGAAATGCGGCGAGGTGGTAATTTCCAAGACAAAGCCTGCAGAAAGCTGCAAATGCGGTCATGAACATTTTAAACAGGATGAAGATACCCTGGATACCTGGTTCAGCTCCGCTTTATGGCCGTTCTCTACTCTTGGATGGCCGAATAAAACAGAAGATCTGGATTATTTCTACCCGACCGATGTATTAGTGACCGGTTATGACATCATCTTCTTCTGGGTACTGCGTATGGTATTCTCCGGTTATGAGCAGATGGGTATGAAACCCTTTAGTAAGGTCTTAATTCATGGACTGGTACGCGATTCCCAGGGTCGTAAAATGAGTAAATCCCTTGGTAATGGTATCGATCCTCTGGAGGTAATTGATAAATACGGCGCAGATGCTCTTCGCTTAAGCTTAGTAATGGGTAATGCACCCGGCAATGATATGCGTTTCTACTGGGAGAGAGTAGAATCCTGTAGAAATTTCGCCAATAAGGTATGGAATGCTTCCCGTTTCATTATGATGAATCTGGAGAAGGCAGTAATTCCAGCGGAAATCGACGAGAAGCTGTTAACGGTTGCGGATAAATGGATTCTTTCCAAGGTGAATTCCCTTGTGAAAGAGGCTACCGAGAATCTGGAAGGCTATGACCTTGGTATTGCTGTGCAGAAGATCTATGATTTTGTTTGGGAAGAGTTCTGTGATTGGTATATCGAGATGGTGAAGCCAAGACTTTACAGTGAGACCGATGAGACAAAGGCAGCAGCCCTTTGGACCTTAAAGCAGGTACTCGTTTCCTCCTTAAAGCTACTTCATCCCTACATGCCATTTGTAACAGAGGAGATCTTCTGTACCCTTCAGGAAATGTTAGGTCAGAAAGAAGCAGACTCCATCATGATTGCTGACTGGCCAGTGTTTACCGATAAATTTGCTTACAATGAAGAAGCAGAAGCAGTTGAGCTGATAAAGGAAGCAGTTAAGGGCATTCGTAATGTTCGTACGGAGATGAATGTTCCGCCGAGCAGAAAGGCTACTGTCATTGTTGTGTCAGAAAATGAAAGAGTAAGAGGTATCTTTGATGACAGTAAGGTATTCTTTGCAACCTTAGGCTATGCAAATGAAGTTCTGATTCAGGAAGATAAGGCTGGAATCTCAGAAGATGCCGTATCTACAGTGGTTCCGGGGGCAGTTATCTATATTCCGTTTACGGATCTGGTCGATATGGAAAAGGAGATCGAACGTCTCCAAAAGGAGAAGGAACGTCTTGAAGGTGAATTAAAGAGGGTAACCGGTATGCTGGCAAACCCTAACTTTGTGAACAAGGCACCGGAAGCAAAACTTTCAGAGGAAAGAGCAAAGCTTGAGAAGTATACGGATATGATGCGACAGGTAAGTGAGCGATTAGAGCATTTTAGCAAATAAAGTATTTGAGTGAAAGGTACTATGACCGCTTTGGTTTCCTAAGACGGTTTGTAAAATAGAATTTTACAAATAAAAGTATAAAACTACAGTTATTCGATTTGAGAAAGTTTATAAGTCGGATAACTGTAGTTTTTTTGTGGATAAAAGTTGTAAAAATCCAAGGAGCTGTGGATAGGATGCTCACCATTGTAAAGGAGGAATAAATTTGGGTGTAATTGAAAGGGAGTGTGATAGCTTAACAACGACTAAAATCTGTATCAAATAAGGATTATGGCGAATAGGGATTATGGCGAATAGGGATTATGGCGACTAGGGATTGTAGCGAATAGGGACTGTGGCGAATAAGGATTATGGCGAATAGGACTTGTAGCAAATAAGGTATGAATCAAATAGGAGCTGAATCAATTATGAATGTATCGAATAGGATTCGTATGAAATAAGGTGGTCTGGTTAATATAAAAACAATAATAAAAATAATACCACAATTTGAATATATGTAAAAACTTTTTCTATTTTCTCAACGTCTAAGTGTTAGATTAGGAAAATCGATTTTCATTATCAAAAATATGAGTAATTGCGAAACTCATTAACGGAAGCTATTGTATAAACAGCAGATACTGTTTCGGAGCGGAAGCTAAGTCCGAAGGAAGCACCCCCGCAGAGGAATGGCATCTACTGTGTATACAATTACAGAGATTTTATTGTTTCGCAATTGCTTCATTATAAATAGATACAAAGGAGCAAAATTATGGGCAAGAACAATAATCATGATTATCTTGTTAACTTTATCATAAATCATCGGGAAGCATGTTACCGCCTGGCGTACAGCTATGTTCATAACAAGGAGGATGCCCTCGATATCATTCAGGATTCGATCTGCAAAGCGTTATCTAAAGAGAAGGGACTGGAAAATCCGGAGGCTGTGAAATCTTGGTTTTATAGAATTGTAGTCAATACCGCACTGGATTTTCTCAGAAAGAATAAACGTTATGTTTATGTGGAAGATGATGTGCTAGAGGTTGTTTCTCCGAGCGCGGAAGACCACTATGAAGACATTGACCTTAAGGCGGCTATAGAGAAACTGCCAACGCTGAGCAAAACAGTTATTATACTGCGTTATTATGAAGATATGAAGATAGAAGATATTGCTCGGATTATGAATGAGAATGTGAATACAACAAAAACCAGATTATATGCTTCCCTGAAAAAGCTCAAGCTTAGCCTCGATGAACCGGCAGACAGGTGATGTAATAAAAGAGGAACACAGCAGATATTGTTTCGAAGCGGAAGCTAAGCCCGAAGGAAGCGCCCTTGCGAAAAAATAGTATTTGCGGTGTATACAATTATAAATAACTATATTGTTTCGCAATTGTCTATTAGTGAATTAGAGTATAAGGAGAGAACAAAGATGAATCAGATGAAACAGCTAATCAATGAATATCAAAATACTGAAATTCCACAGGAGTTGGAGTTTATTGTGAAACAGACGATTGTAAAGAAGGAGAAAAATATGAGAAGAATGAATGGGTTACAAAAAACAGCGATATCTGCAGCAGCAGTTGCAGTACTTTTTATAGGAACCGTCAATGCTAGTCCCACTGTAGCAAAAGCAATGTCTAATATTCCAGTGATCGGTTCCCTGGTGGAGCTGGTAACAATACGTGACTTTAGCTATGCAGATGAGAAGCACGAGGTAGAAGTGAAGGTGCCTCAAGTGGAAGGTCTTAAGAATAAAGAGCTTCAGGATGCCTTGAACGAAAAATATCTTGGTCAGAATACAAAGTTATATGAGGATTTTATGAAGAAAATTGACGATAAAGAATTAACCGCGGCGAATCTTGCTCTGTTTTCTGATTATGAGATCAAGTACCAGAACGAAGCCTTTATGGTAGTAAAGGGAACGAAGCTTGAGATAGCAGCTTCCGGCGCGGAATCCGTGACCTACGATAATATAGACTTAAAGAATCAGCTGATCGTTTCCTTGCCCAGCTTATTCAAAGATGGTAGTTACATCGAGATTATTAGTAAGAATATTAGAGAGCAGATGAAAACAAAATCCGAGCAGGACCAGAATATTACGTATTTCCTTGCAGAAAACGGTGATACTGTTGGTTTTGATAATATCAAGGCAGACCAGCCCTTCTATATTAATGAAGCAGGAAAGCTGGTAATCTCCTTTGACGAGTACGAGGTTGCACCTGGATATATGGGAGTGGTTGAATTTGAAATACCTACAGAGGCTATCCAGAATATATTAGTGAGCAATTCCTATGTGAAATAAGGAGATTGTTGCAAAAGCCATAAGAAGCTGATAAACCAGAAGACAAGATTATTACTGTTGCCTATTGCAATCGCAGTTTTTTTCCTATATGATAAGATTATAAGGATCAGTTATAAAGGTGAAACACAGCATATTGAATCACCTCTTATATAATAAATAAATTAGGTAATTGCGAAACTCAGAAACTTTAGCTATGGTATACACAACAAATACTGTTTCGAAGCGGAAGTTAAGCCCGAAGGAAGCGTTGGAGTGTAGAAATAGAATGTGTTATGTATATAATTACAACAACTATATAGTTACGCTATTACCTAAATAAATAATTGCAAAAGAAAAGCCTGTGGCTGGTTTTGCAATTGCCAAATAATTTAATCAGTTAGGAGAAACAGAAGATGATACAGGATGAATATATTAATTTTTCCATACCAAAACAGAAACATATCGCATTGATTGCCCATGATACAAAAAAACATGAATTAGTAGAATGGGTTGAAAAGAACAAGGATATTTTAAAGAACCATTTCCTATGCGGAACAGGTACAACAGCTCGTTTAATCGTGGATAAAACCGGTTTGCCGGTTAAGGCATACAATAGCGGCCCGCTGGGTGGAGATCAACAGATTGGCTCACGTATTGTAGAAGGCAACATTGATTTCGTGGTATTTTTCTGGGATCCGTTGGCATCTCAGCCACATGACCCGGATGTGAAAGCATTACTTCGAATCAGTGCGGTATATGATATCCCGGTTGCCAATAATAGAGCAACAGCAGATTTCTTAATTACCTCCATGTATATGAATGATGAGTATGAACGAAAAGTTTTGAACTATAATAAGGTAATTCAAGGAAGATTAGAAGAATTCAGATAATAGCTTTTGATCATGAAAAGGGGTTGTTTAAAATAGGTCTATGATAGATGGACATATTTTTGAACGACCCCTTTGTTTTAAACTGCTTTCTAAAAGAATATAGCCTTCTTTAGGTTTTACTATTCCCTGTATGGGAATACAACTGCTTACTGTCAAACCTGAGGTATATTTAGAAGGTGGAAGCAGCCTTAATCCACCATTTTGTTGGTTTCGCTAAAATATTGGAACGCTTTTCCGATGAAGTGGGAGGAACCCTTACCATACTTGCTGTCAGTAATTTTGATAAATTCAGGTTTCGTCAGATAGAGATCAGACATCAATCCAAAGTAGTTCTCACCCATGGTCATGTTAAGCATTTTATATTGATCCTTCATCATAGTATCCATATCCTTTACAATCGCCTGAATCTCAGCAGCAGAAGGATCTTTACTTAGATCAGAGACCAAACGCTCAGTTAATCGGTCGGTTTGATCAACATAAGCTTCTGCGTTCTCTTTTACTGATTCATAATTATCCATTATTTCTGGCAAATGATCCAGATTGCTTTTCATTGCTGCGGTGTATTTTTCAATACTCCCAAACTGCTTAATTGCCATTTTTGCAATCTCAAGCTCTTTTGATTTCTTACCCTCGAAACGTTTCTCAAATTCCTCCACACTGCCATAATATTTGATGACCTGATCCGGATGCTCCTGCTTAAATGTTCTTAATAAGTTGAAATATTCGCTCATATCGAATTCCTTAAAACTCATATCATCACCTGCTTTCATTTTTTTCTCGATCAATTCGATTAGTTCATTTAGCCGATCCCGCTTTAGCATAAGCAATTCTTTTTGCTCATATAAGGCCTGGAGCTTATCATATTTGGGGCTTTCCAGTATGCCTTTCATATTCTTCAGCGGAATATCCAGCTCTTTAAAAAATAAGATTTGCTGTAAGGTCTCAAGAGCTTCATCATCGTAAAGCCTATAGCCTGCTTCGGTTACAGCACTGGGCTTCAGCAGACCAATTTTATCGTAGTAATGCAGCATTCGAACGCTGATGCCTGTTAAATCAGAAATCTGTTTAATTGTTTTCATTTCTAGCTTCACCTCCTCATTCATTGGCTTTATCCTACACTATGACACAATGTCAGGGTCAAGAGTTTTTTTAAAAAAGCTGATTTAAATAAAAATATTTTACTGGGCAGATTCATAAGAAAGGTTTGAGGTTCTTTCGGGTATTAAATTCACAAGCTGAAAGGTAGTTTTATCTTGCTGAATTTATCTAAGAGTGAAGGCATCATGAAAAAACTCCTAAATAGATTATAACGTAAAAAAATGAAAAGCAGCAACGAAATCTATGGATCATATCCATGGTTAAGGAGCCACTTCTCATTTTAAGTTTTCAGTATTAGGCTTTTTCAAAAGATTACAGGAGCTTTAATGCTGTTTCCGTTGACTTTATATCTACGTTGAACTGTTGATGCAAGTTTTCGTAGATTGTAGAGAAATTGTGTTATAACCACTACTCCTCACAGGTCAGACTGTCTATAAAAAATTTGGCCCCATCAGAGATAGGGATATCTTTATTATAAGCAGCAACCAGTAGCCTGGCCGGAATATCTGTGGTAATATCTATAATGGAGAGATCCTCGGTGCTTTGAACACAAAAATCGGGTATAAAGGCCACGCCAAGACCGATTTTCGCAAGGTCAATCAGCAGGTCATTGCTGCTTAATTCAACGGAAGGTACCAGGTCAAGGGAATTCTCGAGGAAGAGATTGTGAAGGAAGATACTTGTAGTGGAGCGTTTATCCAGCATTAGAATGGGATATTGCTGAAGCTCAGGTAAGGTTACCGGATGATCCGTCAGTGGGTAGGCTTCCGGATTGGCAATAAAAATATCCCGGAACTCCTTCACCGGTATGATTTCCATCATATTATTTAAGGCAGAATTGGGTGAGTTGGTAACAATTACATCCACCTCATTGCGTTCCAGCAGCTTTGCACATTGCAAGGAAGTGCCATTTGTAACCTTAATATGAATATTTGGATATTTTTTGTGGAACTTATTAAGATAAGGTACTAAATAATAGCGGCAGATGGTGTCGCTGGCACCAATGCGTAATTGAACACCGCTTTTGGGATCAGCGCAGAGCTGGTTTTCACCGCGACTGATTAAGTTGATGGCAGGCTCGATATGTTTTAACAGCAGCTCACCTTCTTTGGTGAGAGCAACTCGTTTTGTACTGCGGATAAAGAGGGTCTGATTCAATCTTTTCTCCAGGGTTTTAATGGACTGGCTTACCGCCGATTGGGAAATGTACAGGTTTTCAGCAGCATCGGAAAAGCTTAAACTTTTTGCAACGTGGTAGAATACTTTATATAATTCATAATTAATATCCATAAAAGCTCCTTTCAATCGTGAACTTCTGGCATATCTATTAGCAAACCTAATAAAAAGCTTTACATATATTAATTTTGATTATAAGACATCTTATGCTATAATGCAAGTACTAACAATTAACCAGGGAGCGATTACATAGTACAACGAGCAGGAAGGATTCTCTGTACTAGCAGAAAGGGAGTTTAAATCAATGGGCATTGTAAAAAGAATTTATGTAGAAAAGAAGGCGCCCTATGCCGTCAGAGCAAAGGAACTTAAAACAGAGCTTCGCAGCTACCTCGCAATCAAGGGCTTAGAGTCAGTGCGGGTACTGATTCGTTATGATATAGAGAATTTGACAGATGCTACGTATCAAAAATCACTTGGTACTGTATTTTCAGAGCCCCCCTTGGACCTCTTGTATGAGGAGAATTTCGACCTTGGAGCAAAGGATAAGGTATTTACCGTAGAATTTCTGCCTGGCCAATTCGACCAGAGAGCCGATTCAGCGGAGCAGTGTGTAAAGCTGCTGAATGAGAAGGAAGAGCCAGTCATTCGTTCCGCTACAACCTATGTGCTATCCGGGGATATTACAGAGGAAGAGTTTGAAAGAATCAGAGGCTATTGCATTAACCCGGTAGATTCCCGCGAAGCAGGAGAAAGAAAGCCGGCAACTTTAGTTACAGAATTTGAAGATCCGGAAGATGTACTCATTATCAATGAATTTCAAACAATGGCAGAGGCACAGCTAAGAGAGCTTTATGATTCTTTGAATCTGGCTATGACCTTTACCGATTTTCAATTTATACAGAAGTATTATAACAGCGAGGAAAAGCGTAATCCGTCCATGACGGAGATACGGGTTCTGGATACCTATTGGTCTGACCATTGCAGACACACTACCTTTTTAACAGAGTTAAAGGAGATAACCTTTGAGGAAGGTTACTATACAGAGCCGATCAAAGCGGCATATCACAGCTACCTGGAAGCCCGCAGTGAATTATACAAGGATAGAACGGATAAGTACGTTTCACTTATGGATATCGCGCTTCTTGCCATGAAGAAGCTAAAGGCGGACGGAAAGCTTGAGGATATGGAAGTGTCCGATGAGATCAATGCCTGCTCTATTATTGTGCCGGTGGAGATTGATGGCAAAACAGAGGAGTGGCTGGTATTCTTTAAAAATGAGACCCACAATCACCCGACAGAGATAGAACCCTTTGGTGGTGCAGCTACCTGTCTTGGCGGTGCAATCCGTGATCCCCTGTCAGGCAGAGGCTATGTCTATCAGGCGATGAGAGTTACCGGAGCAGCAGACCCTACGGTATCAATTAAGGATACGTTGAAGGGCAAGCTGGCGCAGAGAAAGATTTGTACCGGAGCAGCAGCGGGCTACAGCTCCTATGGCAATCAGATCGGTCTTGCTACCGGTTTGGTGGATGAAGTATATCATCCCAACTATGTGGCGAAGAGAATGGAGATTGGTGCCGTTATGGGTGCTGCTCCAAGAAAGAATGTAATTCGTGAGAATTCTGATCCCGGAGATATCATCATTTTAATGGGTGGCAGAACGGGCCGTGATGGCTGTGGCGGCGCAACCGGCTCCTCCAAGAGCCATACAACAGAATCCATTAATACCTGTGGTGCTGAGGTTCAAAAGGGGAATGCTCCCACCGAACGTAAATTACAGCGTTTGTTCCGCAGAGAGGAAGTAAGCAGCTTAATTAAGAAATGCAATGATTTTGGTGCAGGCGGTGTATCCGTTGCCATTGGTGAACTGGCTGCCGGCCTTAAGATTGACTTAGATTGTGTTCCTAAAAAATATGCAGGTCTTGATGGTACAGAGCTTGCCATCTCTGAATCTCAGGAGAGAATGGCTATTGTTGTAGATCCAAAGGATGTAAGTAAAATGCTTGCATTTGCAGAGGAAGAGAACTTAGAAGCAGTTGTAGTAGCAGAAGTAACCCAGTCTCCAAGACTTGTTATGACCTGGAGAGGCAAGGAGATTGTGAATATATCCAGAGAGTTCTTAGATACCAATGGCGCTCATCAGGAGGCAGCAGCGGTTGTAACTATGCCGGAAAAGGACAATAATTATCTGAAGTTAGGCTGGCTTGAGGCAGGGGTATCTGCAACTGGAGTAGCAAAGGTAGGAGAATTTGAGGCAGGGGTGTCTGCAGCTGAAGTAACGAAGACAGGAGAACTTATAGCAGAAGTCACCGGAGCCGGAGCGATCAAGACAAAAGCACCGGGCAAAGGTGTACTTGAGGCTGCCAGGGTGAAAGAAATCTGGCTAAAGAATCTCTCCGCTCTTAATGTATGCTCCAAGAAGGGACTGGTCGAGATGTTTGACAGCTCCATCGGTGCAGGAACCGTAACCATGCCTTATGGTGGTAAATATCAGCTTTCCCCCATTCAAACCATGACAGCGAAGCTTCCGGTACTGGAGGGCTCCTGTGATACCGTATCCATGATGAGTTATGGCTTTGATCCCTATCTTTCCAGCTGGTCACCCTTCCATGGCTCTGTGTATGCAGTGATTTCCTCAGTGGCTAAGATCGTGGCAGCGGGCGGAGATCACAGTAAAATACGTTTCACCTTCCAGGAATTTTTCCGCAGACTTGGGAATGATCCCAAGCGCTGGGGAGAGCCGTTAGTAGCCTTACTGGGTGCCTATGATGCCCAGATGAAGCTGGGGCTACCTTCCATCGGCGGTAAGGATAGTATGTCCGGCAGCTTCAATGATATCGATGTGCCGCCTACACTGGTATCCTTTGCGGTGGATATGGCTAAGACAGGGGATATTATAGCAACCGATTTAAAGCAGGCAGGAAATGTATTAGTTAAGTTCGATATTAAGAAAGACGAATATGACCTGCCGGTATATGAGCAATTAGCAGCCCTCTATGCAAAGATCACAAAGATTATGAGAAAAGGACTGGTTCGTTCTTCCTATGCAATCGGCTTCGGCGGTGTTGCAGAAGCGGCAGCGAAGATGGCCTTTGGTAATAAATTAGGCGTACAGCTTAGCAATCAATTAGCCAGCGAAAGCTTGTTTCTTCCGGGCTATGGCTCTATTCTTGCAGAGATGAGTCAGGAAGCCGCACAGGCACTCGGCAGCGAAGGCTTTACAGCGGAAGAATGCTGTATCATTGGTACCGTGACCCAGCAGCCCGAGCTAAGCTATGGTGAAGCAGTAATCACCATAGAGGAAGCGTTAGCAGCTTGGACGGGAACGCTGGAAAAGGTGTATCCGACACGCTCCGGTGTCGAAGAACAGAAGCTGGAAGCAAAGCTTTATGATGTGAAGAAAATCTATACAGCAAAGAATAAGATTGCAAAACCGAAGGTATTTATCCCGGTATTCCCCGGCACTAACTGCGAGTATGATTCTCTGAAGGCTTTTCAGAATGCAGGTGCCGAAGTTGAGACGATAGTTTTCAAAAATTTGACGGCGGACAATATTGCAGAATCTGTGGAGGCCTTTGCAGGGGCAATCAATCGTTCACAGATTCTGATGTTCCCCGGGGGCTTCTCCGCAGGTGACGAGCCGGATGGCTCCGGTAAGTTTATTGCTACGGCCTTCCGTAATGAGAAGATCAAGGATGCTGTCAGTGACTTGTTAAGCAATAGAGATGGTCTTGCCCTTGGTATCTGCAACGGCTTCCAGGCTTTAATCAAGCTTGGCTTGGTGCCTTACGGTGAGATTACACCGCAGAAGGAGGATTCTCCTACCTTGGCAACCAATAATATCGGACGCCATATCAGTAAGTCAGTGTATACAAAGGTAGTGACCAATAAATCCCCTTGGTTAATGAAGGCGGAGCTTGGCGGTGTATATTCCATTCCTGCTTCTCATGGAGAAGGACGCTTCGTAGCCAGCGAGGAATGGATTAAGAAGTTAGTTGAGAATGGCCAGGTAGCTACCCAGTACGT